>CAYSAR010000150.1:4540-6195 GCA_964428985.1 uncultured Gemmatimonadaceae bacterium
GGAGTTGCTGCTGCTGGACGGGGGGACACTGCCGCCCTCCAGTGCCTCGACGGTCGTGGATTGCATCGGGAGGCGTCCGCGCGTCATTAGGCCGGGGGCCATCCCCGCCTCCCGCCTGCGCGAGCAGGTGCCGGACCTCATCGGCGACCAGTGACCACCCGAGCGACCCGAGCATGAACGTCCTCTTCGTCTGCACCGGCAACACCTGCCGCAGCCCGATGGCGGAGGGGATCGCATCGCGCATGGCGGCGGAGCGCGGCCTGCGCGACCTGAGCTTCTCGAGCGCCGGCACGAGCGCCTGGGAAGGGGCACCCGCGTCCGACGGCGCACTGCTCGTCGCGATGGAGCGAGGCATCGACCTCAACCTGCACCGGGCGCAGGTGCTCACCCGCGAGCTTGTCCAGGGCGCGGACCTCATCCTCGTCATGAGTCCGCATCACCGCGAGCGCGCGATCGTGCTGGGCGGCGAGGGAAGGACGCACCTGCTCACCGACTACACGGCGCGTCGCGCCGATGGTCGTGCCGTCATGGATCCCTTCGGCGGCGACCTCGAGACTTATCGCCAGACGTTCGATGAGCTGACGGCGGAGATCTCGCGCGTGTTCGAGCGGATCCTCGTGGAGCGCGAGGGCAGCGGGGGTTGATGGAGCTTCCGGGCCGACTCGTCCTGCTGGGGCATCCGGTCTCGCATTCGCTCTCGCCCGCGTTCCAGAACGCGGCGCTCGTGGCGGCGGGGATCCCGCTGACCTACGAGGCGCTCGACGTCGCGCCGGCGGACCTGCCGGCGATGGCGGGACTCCTCGCCGATGCACGCGCGGCCGGCAACGTGACGATCCCGCACAAGGAGGCGTTCTTCGCGCTCTGCCGGAGGCGCACGGCGCTGGCCGTGCGTGTCGGGGCGGTGAACACGTTCTGGACGGAGGACGGCGGCTTGGTCGGGGACAACACCGACGTCGGCGGCTTCGAGTTCGCCGTCGAGCGCGTGCTCCGGCGGCGGCCCGAGTCGCTCACCGTCGCGCTGCTCGGCGCCGGCGGCGCGGCGGCGGCCGTCTGTGCCGCCGTGGAGCGCTGGCCGTCCAGTCGCGTGCTCCTCGTCGGACGGACGCGCGAGCGCGCCGAGCAGCTCGCGGCGCGATTCCCCGAGACGTGCAGCGTGGTGGCGGGCGAAGCGGACGCGATCGCGGAGGCGCAGCTCATCGTGAACGCGACGCCGCTCGGGCTCGAAGGTGCGTTGATGCCGGTCTCGCCGGGATCGATCGCGCCGGACACCGCCGTGCTCGACCTGACGTATCGTCGCGGCCGCACGCCGTGGGTGCGCGCCTGCCGCCAACGGGACCTCCGCGCCGATGACGGCCTGCCGATGCTCGTCGAGCAAGGGGCCCTCGCGTACGCGCGCTGGTTCGGGCAGGAGCCGGACCGTGAGGCGATGTGGGCGGCCGTGCGGGACTGATCCGCGCCGCCGGGTCGGCGCGTGCGCCGTCGCCCCCCCGCTGGCGACGGTACGCCGCGGCACTCGGCCAGTTCGTCCTCCCGCGCTGCTGTGCCGCGTGCGAGGGCTCGCTCGACGATGCCGATGCGGGCATCGTCTGCGGCCGCTGCTGGGCGCGGCTCCCGCTGCTGCGCGCGCCGCAGTGCGACCGCTGCGGGCACCCGAA
>CAYSAR010000151.1:0-6123 GCA_964428985.1 uncultured Gemmatimonadaceae bacterium
GCGTCAGCCGCTTACCAGCGTCCGGACCGTGAGGCCTGCCAATCGGTCACGCCATGGGAGGAATGGCAGTTCCAAGACGACGGCGACGCCCTGAATTCGTGCGCCGAGACGCGCCGCGCGGCGGCAGGTCGCGGCCATCGTGCCACCGGTCGCGAGGACGTCATCGACGACGAGCACCCGCGTCCCATCGGGGAACGCATCTTCGTGGATCTCCACTGCATCCGCGCCATACTCGAGCTGGTACGCTTCCGTCACCCGCAGGTAGGGCAGCTTCCCCTTCTTGCGCACGGGGACGAAGCCGGCACCGAGTTCGAGCGCGACCGGCGCCCCGAAGATGAACCCGCGGCTCTCGATGCCGAGCACGTGCGTGATCCCCTGATCGCGGAACGGCGCCGCGAGCGCCTGGACCGTCCGCCCGAGGAGCGCTGCGTCGGCGAGGACCGGCGTGATGTCCTTGTAGACGATCCCCGGCTTCGGGAAGTCGGCGATCTCGCGGATCGTCCGACGGAGATCGTCGGCGAGCGCGCCGTCGCCGTCGTGCCCGCGTCCGGTCATCGCTCGAACCCGTGTCGTCCGATGAGCGGCACGAAGCGCATTGCATCGAGCGGCGTACGCACGAGACCCGAGTCGGTCCGCTGCACGCGCATGAGCACCTGCTCATCGCGGTCGCCCACCGGCACGAGCAGTTGCCCATGCACGGCGAGCTGATCGACGAGCGGTTGCGGCACCTCCGGCGAGGCGGCTCCGACGAGAATCGCATCGAACGGCGCGTACTCCGGCCAGCCGAGCGTGCCATCGCCGACGCGCTGCACGACCTTCTCGATGCCGAGCGTGCGCAGCGCGTCGCGCGCCATCTCGGCGAGCGCGGGGATGCGCTCGATCGAGAACACGCGGTCGGCGAGCTTCGCGAGCAGCGCCGTCTGGAACCCCGAGCCGGTGCCGATCTCGAGCACCGTCTCGCGACCGGTGAGTCCGAGGACCTCGAGGTACTTGGCGTGCACGAACGGCTGGCTGATCGTCTGTCCGTGGCCGATCGGCAGCGCGGTGTCCTCGTACGCATGGTGCTGCACGCCGGTCGGCACGAAGAGGTGGCGCGGCACCTCGTCGAACGCCTTGAGCACGGCGAGGTCCTGTATCCCCTTCGCTTGGAGCTCCTCGATGAGTCGGCGGCGTGCGCCGCCGAACTGTCGCATCACCGGTTGCGCCACCACTGCTCCGCATCCTCCAGCCGGTCGCGCGCCGTGAGGTCGAGGTGGAGTGGCGTGACGGAGATGTAGCCCTCCTTCACCGCGCGGAAGTCACTGTCGTCGCTCCCGCTCCATGCGACGGAGCCGCCGCCGATCCAGAAGATCTCGCGGCCCCACGGGTCCTTCATCGGCGTGAGCGAATCGGAGAACACGCGCCGCCCGAGCCGCGTGAGCCGCACCCCTTTCACCTCGCTCGCCGGGATCGCCGGAAGGTTCACGTTGAGCAGCGTATCCGCCGGGAACGTCGGCAGCCCGGTGAGGTGCCGCAGCAGGTCGGTGAGCGCCTCGGCCTGCTCGTCGATGTGCGACTCGTCCGAGCCCATGACGCGACCCGCGAACGAGACGGCGATGCTCGGGATGCCGAGCGCGAGCCCCTCCATCGCGGCGGCGACGGTGCCGGAGTAGAGCACGTCCTCGCCCATGTTCGGGCCGTGGTTGATTCCGCTCAGCACGAAGTCGGGGCGTTCCGGCAGCAGCGCCTCGACCGCGAGCATCACGCAGTCGGTCGGCGTGCCATCCACTTGCCAGCGGCGGTCGCCGAGCCGCACCGGGCGAAGCGGATGATGCAGCGTGAGCGAGTGGCTCGTCGCGCTCTGTTCCCGGTCGGGCGCCACGACCCACACGTCGCCCAAGGGTTGCGCCGCGCGCTCGAGGATGCCGAGCCCGCGGGCGAGGATGCCGTCATCGTTGCTGCAGAGGATCCGCACGGGTCTCCGTCTCAGTCGTCGGTCTCGAGGATGCGCAGGATCTCGCGTAGGTCCTGCTCGAGCAGCTGCACCGTCTCGGCGTCGAGTCCGCGGCGCGCGGCGGGCTTCACGCCGCCGCTCCGGCGATGCTCCTCGACCTTCTGCCGTGCGCCCTCGATCGTGTACTTCTCGGTGTAGAGCAAGTGCTTCACGAGCAGCACGAGTTCCACCTCGCGCCGCGTATAGACGCGATTCCCCGAGCGGTTCTTCGCCGGGCTCAGGAACCGGAACTGGCTCTCCCAGTACCGCAGCACGTGCGGCTTGAGGTCGGTGAGCTCGCAGACGTCACCGATCGAGAAGAACTCGCGGACGGGCTCCCCCTGCGGCGCGGCCATCAGTCGCTCTCGTCGCGCAGGTCGCGGTTCATGAGTTCGACGAGCGCCCAGCGCGCCGGCTGGCGCTCGAACAGCACGCGATGCACCGCGCGCACGATCGGCATCTCCACGTCATGCTTGCGCGAGAGCTCGAGCGCACTCTCGGTCGTCGTCACGCCCTCGGCAACGGTGTCGCGTCCCTGGAGGACGTCCGACAGCGCGGCGCCGCGGCCGATCTCGAGGCCGACCGAGCGGTTGCGCGAGAGCGAGCCGGTACAGGTGAGCACGAGATCCCCGATGCCGGCGAGGCCGGCGAACGTCGAGGCCTCGGCCCCGAGCCGCACGCCGAGGCGCGTCATCTCGGCGAGACCGCGCGTGATGAGCGCGGCGCGCGCGTTGAAGCCGAGCTGGAGTCCGTCGGAGATGCCGGTCGCGACCGCCATGACGTTCTTGAGCGCGCCGCCCAACTCGACCCCGACCACATCGCGCTGCGTGTAGACGCGGAACGTCGAGTTGCTGAGCGCCTGCTGCGTCAGCTGCGCCGCCTGCGCGTCCGTCGACGCGGCGACGATCGCCGTCGGGTGGTGGTTCGCCACCTCGAGCGCGAAACTCGGGCCCGAGAGCGCGACGACGGGGCGACCTGGCGTCTCCTGCGCGACGACGTCGGTCATGAGCGCGAGGCGCCCCTTCTCGATGCCCTTCGTCGCGACGACGAGCGGGACGCCATGCGGCACCGCGCGCGCGGCTTGCGAGGCGACCTGCCGCAGCACGTGCGAGGGCGAGGCGTAGATGATGAGCTCCGCGCCATCGCAGGCGACCGGCAACGAAGGCACCGCACGCAGCGACTGGTGCAACGGCACGCCCGCGAGGAAGCGCCGGTTCTCGCCTTGCGTGTTCACGGTGTCCACGACGTCGGCCTCGTACGCCCAGAGCAGCACCTCATGCCCATTCTCGGCGAGGAGGTTCGCGAGCGCCGTGCCCCATGCGCCCGCGCCGATGACGGTCGTCCTCATGCGGTCTTCCCCTGGCCCCGGGTGAAGGTGCGCGGCTCCGTTCCCTTCCGCAGCCGTCCGATGTTCGCGCGATGCGCCCATGTGACGAAGGCCGCGACCGCGACGGACACGATGAAGAGCGGCGACGGGACGCCGGACGTCAAGGCGACCGCCACCGGGAGCACGAGCGCGCCGACGATCGACGCGAGCGAGATGAACCCCGTGCGCCAGGCGACGAGCACGAACGCGACGAACGAGACGCCGAACGCCGCGGGTGCGAGCGCGAGGAAGACCCCCGACGCCGTCGCGACGCCCTTCCCGCCCCCGCGACCGAGCAGGAAGATGGGCTTCGCGTGCCCCGCGATCGCCGCGACGCCGCACGCGAGCGCCCACCAGAGCGTCGCGTTCGGCCCCGCCGCGAACGTCGGATCGATCGTGCCCGGCAAGAGCGCCGCCGGGAGGTAGCCCTTGAGCGCGTCGAGCACCAAGACGCCGATCGCCGCCTTCGCGCCGAGGTTCCGGTAGACGTTCGTCGCGCCGAGGTTGCCGGAGCCGATCGTGCGCAGGTCGACACCCTTCAGCGCGCGCCCCGCCAGGTACGCCGACGGGAACGAACCCGCGAGGTATGCGATGCCGAGCGCGACGGCCGGATGCATCTAGTCGCGTCCGCCCTTGCGCCGCATCAGGATGCGCAGCGGATTGCCGTGGAAGCCCCACTTCTCGCGGAAGCCATTGTGCAGATAGCGCACGTAGTGCTCCTGCACGAGTTCGGGATGATTGCCGAAGACGGCGATCGCCGGCGGCGCGGTCTCGACCTGCGTCGCGTAGTTGAGCTTCACCTCGCGCCCGGCCGCCTGCGGGGGCTGGCGCCGCGCGAGCAGCTCGCCGAGCGCGTCATTCACTTCCGAGGTCGTCACGCGATTCGCGCGCTCGGCTTCGACCTCCATGATCGAGTCGAGCACCTTCGTTACGCGCTGTCCGGTCAGCGCTGACGTGAAGAGGAACGGGACGAACTTGAGATATGGCGCCTTCTCGACGCACTCCTTCTGGAACCTCGCCGACGTCTTGTCGTCCTTCTCCTTCAGGTCCCACTTGTTCACGACGACGATCATGCCGCGCCCCGCTTCCCATGCGAGCGTCGCGATCTTGAGGTCCTGGTTGTGCAGCCCTTCGACCGCGTCGATCAGCAGCAGGCAGATGTCGGCGCGGTCGATCGCGCGACGCGTGCGCAGCGAGGAGTAGAACTCCACGCCCTCGTCGATGCGGGCCTGTCGACGCAGCCCCGCCGTGTCGACGAAGATGAACTCACGCCCATGGAACGTGAACGGCGTGTCGATCGAGTCGCGCGTCGTGCCCGCGACCTCGGAGACGACGAGGCGGTCCTCGCCGAGCAGTCGGTTGATGAACGACGACTTGCCCACGTTCGGCCGCCCAATCACGGCGATGCGCAGCGCGTCGGGCTTGCCATCGTCGACGGACTCGGGGAGGCGCTCGACGATCGCATCGAGCAGGTCACCCGAGTTCTTGCCGTTCGCCGCCGAGACCGGCACCGGGTCGCCGGCACCGAGGTTGAAGAACTCGAAGTGGTCGGAGCTCGCGGGGTCGTCGACCTTGTTCGCGACGATGAGCCACGGCTTCCGCGAGTTGCGCACGAGCTCGACGAGACGTGCGTCGCTCGGGTGCAGACCGACCTTCGCGTCGACGGTGATCAGCAGGAGATCCGCCTCGGCGATCGCCTCCTTCACCTGGTTCCGGATCGCGACATCCATCGGCAGGTCGGAATCCTCGACGATGCCGCCGGTGTCGACAGGCCAGAAGGAGCGGCCGTTCCAGGTGCAGCGCGCGAAATGGCGGTCACGCGTCGTCCCCGCCTCGTCGCTGACGATTGCCGTGTCGTCGCCGATGAGCCGGTTGAAGAGCGCGCTCTTGCCGACGTTCGGACGGCCGACGAGCGCGACGACGGGCATGTCACTCATCGGCGGCCCCGGTCAGCGAGCAGGATGGCTTGTCCTCGTGCTCGAGCACGTCGATGAAGTCGTACGACGGGTACACCGGCATCGGCAGCGACTCGCGCACGTCGATGAACGACTTGTCGTCGAGGAAGATGCCATTGTCGTTGATCGTCTCGGCGGGGATCAGTGCGAGGTCGAGATCGGCACGACCCTCGAGCGAGCGCAGGATGTCCGCGCCGACGAGCAAGCCGGCCGTCGTGACCGTCGGCCCGAAGAGCGAGTTCGTCGCCTCGATGAGCTCGAAGCGCGCTCCGGTCGCATCGGTGAGCCGCTCGAGGAGGGCGGGCATGAGCGGCGCCATCGCCCGCCCCGTGACGACGCCGATCCGTCGGCCATCGAGGCGCGGAAGGCGCGAGAGGCCGTCGGCGACGCGCCCGCGAAGGGAGGTCACCGCTCCGACGCCGTTCTCGATCTGCGCGAAGTCGCCATAATGCGCCGCGTCGGGAAGCGGGCGTCCGGCGAGGAGGTAGAGCTCGTCGGAACCGTACACCCACGGTTCCCCGCGCTCGCGCATCGCGCGTGCCGCCCAGCGCTCGGCCGCCTCGAGGATGCGCGTCGCGTTCCCGGCGTCCATCGACCTGCCGGTGTAGATGTGAGAGAACTGCGTGAGCCCCACCGGCACGAGCGCGACCGAGAGGCAGGCGTCGCCGAACGCGTACAGGTCGGCGAGCGACTGCTCCAGCACGTCGCCGTCGTTGAGTCCCGGCACGACGACCATCTGTCCGTGGAACTGGATGCCGCCAGCCGTGATGCGCCGGAGCTGCTCGACGATGTTCGGCACGCGCGGGTTGTTGAGCAGCACCTTGCGCGCC
>CAYSAR010000152.1:0-6100 GCA_964428985.1 uncultured Gemmatimonadaceae bacterium
GGTTCGTGATCACGAACGCCCCGACGGCGCCGGCGTCGCGGGCATGGAGAGCGAGCGAGGTGCTGGCGTTCTGTCAGGCCGAAGGATTCGCGGCCGAGCTCATCGAGGATTTCGATCAGGCGCTGACCGTCGCGCCAAGTCGCGGGGCGACGGTACTGGTGACCGGCTCCTTCCACACGGTAGGCGACGCGATGGATAGGCTAGGGGTGTCACCGATCCCGGTGAGCTGAGTGGAGACTGCGACACTGGTGGCGCCCCCCAGCCAAGCACCACGTATCGGTTGCACTCCCCAAGCATCCCCTCCGTACCGAGCATCAAGCATCGACCCCCGTACCCCGGCCCGTAGGTCCCCCCCTTATCCCGCACCGTATCTCGTTGCGTGAGTTGCAGGTACCTCCGGCGCCCCGATAGCTTTCGGGATGGCTGGAGGAGCACTTCCCGGATTCCGTGACTTCTATCCCGACGACCTGGCCCGCCGCGCGCACATCTTCGCTGCCTGGCGGGCCGTAGCGCGTCGGTACGCGTTCGTCGAGTACGATGGGCCGCCGCTCGAGCCCCTCGACCTCTACACGAAGAAGAGCGGCGACGAGATCGTCGGACAGCTCTACAACTTCACCGACAAGGGCGGGCGCGAGGTCGCGCTGCGCCCCGAGATGACGCCGACGTTCGCACGCATGGTCGCCGCGCGCGCGAACGCATTGCGGAAGCCCGTCCGCTGGTTCTCGGTGCCGCAGCTCTTCCGCTATGAGCGCGCGCAGCGTGGGCGACTGCGCGAGCACTTCCAGCTCAACGTCGACATCGTCGGTGAGGCGAGCGAGCTCGCGGATGCCGAGTTGCTCGCCGTCGCGATCGACATCATGCGGGAGCTCGGGCTGACGAGCCAGGACGTGAAGGCGCGGGTGAGTGATCGGCGGTTGCTCAATGCGGTGCTTGGTGCGTTCGGCGTGACTGACGAACAGGTGCCGGTCGTGTATGGCGTCTTCGACAAGTTCGCGCGCCAGCCGCGCGAGGTCTCGGCGAAGAAGCTGGAGGAGGCGGGGATCAGCGAAGCGACGGCTGGACGTCTGTTCGCCTTGTTGGCCGCGAAGCCTGGCGTCGACCCGTTCGTGCTTCTGCCGGCGACGCTGGTGAACGATGAGTCGGTGGTGCGCCTGCGCCGCTATGTCGAGCACTGTGATGCGCTGGGGATCGCCGACTGGGTCGTCTTCGACCTCTCCATCGTCCGCGGCCTCGCCTACTACACCGGCATCGTCTTCGAACTCTTCGACGCGAAGGGCGAACTCCGTGCGATCTGCGGCGGTGGACGCTATGACACGCTCCTCAAGTCGCTCGGCGGCGTCGACCTTCCCGCGCTCGGCTTCGGCATGGGCGATGTCGTCCTCGGCGAGCTGCTCACCGAGCGTGGTCTCTGGCCGTCGGCGAACGCCGACGCCGTCGACTTCCACCTCGTCGCCGGCAATGGGGCGACGCAGCGGCCCTTCGCCGACGCGCTGCGCCTCGTGACGGCGCTGCGACGCGCGGGGTTCAGCGTGCATCACGGCATGAACGCCGAGCGGTATCTCTCGCAGGCGACGCGGAACCAGGTCGACGGGGCGCGGAAGGCCGGCGCGAGCGCCGTCATCTACTTCCGCGAGGATGGCCAGGTCGAGGCCATGAACATCATGGGTTCGATGAAGGACGCGCCGACGCACGCGGTGGACGCCGGCGCGGCGATCTCCGGCGAGCCGCGCATCATGGATGGATTCCGGTACTGGCTCCACTCCCAGCGGATGCGCGCCGGCGCCAACACGACGACCGACAATGGCTGACGACAAGAAGCTCACGACGCGCGCCGAGGACTTCAGCGCGTGGTACAACGAATTGGTGCTCCGCGCCGAGCTCGCCGACTACTCGCCGGTGAAGGGCTCGATGGTCATCCGCCCGAACGGCTACGGCATCTGGGAGCGCATGCAGCGCGCGCTCGATGACGCGTTCAAGGCGACGGGCCACGAGAACGCCTACTTCCCGCTCTTCATCCCGCAGAGCTTCCTCCAGAAGGAGGAGAAGCACGTCGAGGGCTTCGCCCCCGAGGTCGCGGTCGTCACGCACGGCGGCGGGAGCAAGCTCGAGGAGCCGCTCGTCGTGCGCCCGACGAGCGAGACGATCATCTACCACATGTTCGCGAAGTGGACGCAGAGCCACCGCGACCTGCCGATCCTCATCAACCAGTGGGCGAACGTCGTCCGCTGGGAGATGCGCACGCGGCTCTTCCTGCGCACGCTCGAGTTCCTCTGGCAAGAGGGGCACACCGCGCACGCGACGCATGACGAGGCCGAGGAGGAGGCGCGGCGCATGCTCGGCGTCTATCGCGATTTCATGGAAGGCTTCATCGCGATGCCGGTCGTGACGGGACAGAAGACCGAGAGCGAGAAGTTCGCCGGCGCGCTGCGCACGTACTCGTGCGAGGCGATGATGCAGGACAACAAGGCGCTCCAGGCCGGCACGTCGCACAACCTCGGGCAGAACTTTGCGAAGGCGTTCGACCTCACGTTCCAGGACGAGAACGGCGACATGGCGTTCGCCTGGAACACGTCGTGGGGCGTGTCGACGCGCATGGTCGGCGGGCTCGTCATGACGCACTCCGACGACAACGGGCTCGTCTGCCCGCCGAAGCTTGCGCCGGTCGAGGTCGTCATCGTGCCGATCTGGAAGTCCGACGACGAGCGGACGCGCGTCGTCGAGGCGGCGGACCGCGTGAAGGCCGAGCTGACGGGTTGGACGGGCCGCGGCGCGACCGACCGGCTCCGCGTGAAGGTCGACGCGCGCGAGGGCGTGAAGCCCGGCGCGAAGTACTACGAGTGGGAGATGCGCGGCGTCCCGTTGCGCCTCGAGATCGGTCCGAAGGACCTCGAGAAGCAGAGCGTCTTCTCGGCGCGCCGTGACACGCGCGCCAAGGCGGCGATCCCGATGGCCGGCGTGGCGGAGTCGGTCGCGAAGCTGCTCGAGACGATCCAGCAGGACCTGCTCGCGGCGGCGCGGGCGCGGCGCGAGGCGAACTCGCACCGCGGCGTCACCTCGTACGATCGCTTCAAGGAGATCATGGACGGACCGGGTGGCTTCGTCTACGCCGGCTGGAACGGCGATCCGGCGGTCGAAGCGCGCGTGAAGGAGGAGACGAAGGCGACGATCCGCGTCATCCCCGACGCCGAGTTCCGCTCGCCCGAGGCGCCCATGAAGTGTCTCGTCACCGGCGAACCGGCGAAGCACGAGGTCGTGTGGGCAAGGGCGTACTGACGCCCGCGGGCTTCACGCGCGTCGACGGGGCACTCCACGGCGAGGGTGTCCCGCTTGAGTTCATCGCCGAGGCGGTGGGGACGCCGTCGTTCGTCTACAGCGCCGGCGTCATCCGCGAGCGCTACCAGCGGCTGACGCGCGCGCTCGCCGGCGTGCCGCATCGCGTGCACTACTCGCTCAAGGCGAACGGGAGCCGCGGCGTGCTCGGCGTGCTCAAGGGCGAAGGGGCCGGCGTCGACGTCGTCTCCGGCGGCGAGCTCTTCAAGGCGCTGCGCGCCGGCTTCACCGGCGACGAGATCCTCTTCGGCGGCGTCGGCAAGACGGCGCGCGAACTGCGGGAGGCGCTCGTCGCGGGATGCAAGTTGATCAACGTCGAATCGGAGGCGGAGCTGCGGCAGCTCTCCGCGCTCGCGGTCGAGGTCGGGCGCACGGCCACGGTCGGGCTGCGCATCAATCCGGAGGTCGACGTCGTCAACGCCCATCACTACATCGCGACGGGCCGGCGCGGGCACAAGTTCGGCATCGGCATCGACGACGCGCTGCGCGTGGGGGCGATCGCGATCGAGTTGCCGGGCATCGACCTACGCGGTCTTGACATGCACGTCGGGTCGCAGCTCTCCCAGTTCGAGGCGTACCGTCAGGGCATGGCTCGGCTCGTCGAACTGTCCCGCAAGCTGCGCGAGGCGGGCGCCCCGATCCGCTACCTCGACGCGGGGGGCGGTCTTCGCGTGCCGTACCGCGACGAGGAGGAACCCGACCTCGATGCGTACGCGGCGATCCTCGTCGAGGCGGCGCGATCGCTCGGCGACGTCGAGCTGCTCGTCGAGCCCGGCCGTTTCCTCGTCGCGCCGGCGGGGGCCCTGCTCGCGCGCGTCCTCTATCGGAAGCAGGCGGGAGAGAAGACCTTCCTCGTGTGCGACGCCGGCATGACGGAGTTGCTGCGCCCGTCGCACTACGACGCGTTCCACCGCATCGAGCCGGTGCGTGAGCGCGAGGGGTCGATGGTCGCCGACATCGTCGGGCCGGTGTGCGAGACGGGGGACTTCCTCGCGCTCGACCGGCCGATGCCGGCGGTGCAGCCCGGCGACCTGCTCGTTGTCCACACGGTCGGCGCCTACGGCGTCGTGATGAGTTCGCACTACAACGCGCGGCCGCGCGCGGCCGAGGTGATGGTGGACGGGAATCGATGGGCGATCGTGACCAAGCGTGAGGAGTACGACGACCTCGTGCGCCAGGAAGCGGAGCACCCGGTCTTCACCCCATGGAGGGATGCCTGATGCGCGTCGGCCTGATGGCGGATACCCATGACCGCGTGCCGGCGGTCGATGCGCTCCTGCGCGAGATGCTCCAGCGTGACGTGAACGTCGTGCTCCATGCCGGCGATTACTGCTCGCCGTTCTGCCTGAAGCCGTTCCAGGACCACAACGTCGCGATGGCCGGCGTCTTCGGTCGCAACGACGGCGATCCCGAGGGCATCCGCGCGTTCGCCGAGCAGGGGATGGGACAGGAGCTCTTCGAGTCGCCGCACAGCATCGCCTTCGGCGAGTACAAGGTGCTCATCGTGCACGACATCGCCGACGTCGTGGAGCGCTCGGTGCTCGCGCACGCGTTCGTGATCCATGGCAACACGCACCAGCAGGAGATGAAGGTGCGCGACAACACGCTGATCGTGAATCCCGGCGAGGCCTGCGGCTGGATGCATGGCGCGCCCACGGCGGCGATCCTCGACCTCGACAGCAGGAACGTCGAGTTCATCAAGCTCGACCCTGCGGAGTGGAAGACGTGAGTGCGGCACCCGGTTCGCGCGTCCTGATCCTTGACTGCGGTTCGCAGTTCACCCAACTCATCGCCCGGCGCGTGCGCGAGGCGCGCGTCTTCTCGGAGATCCACCCGCCGGACCGCTCCGTCGAATGGATCCGCGCGTGGCAGCCCACCGCGATCATCCTCTCGGGCGGGCCGAACTCGGTCACCGACCCCGGCGCCCCGACGTTCGACCCCGCGATCCTCGACCTCGCGCCAGTGCTCGGCGTCTGCTACGGCATGCAGTGGATCGCGCATCACATGGGCGTGCCGGTCGTCGGTGGCGGACGGCGCGAGTACGGCCGCGCCGAGATGGCAGTCGTCGAGAACGAGGGACTCTTCGCCGGCTTCGCGCCGCAGGAGCGCTCGACCGTCTGGATGAGCCATGGCGACCATGTGGAATCGGTGCCGGCGGGCTACGTGCTCACGGCGACGAGCGTCGGCAACCCGGTTGTCGGGTTCCGCCACGCGACGAAGCCGATCCACGCGATCCAGTTCCATGCCGAGGTCGCGCACACCGTGCGCGGCGCCGACATCATCGGCAACTTCCTATTCAAGGTCGCCGGGTGCGTCCCCGACTGGACGCCCGGGCACTTCATCGAGCAGGAAGTCGCGCGCATCCGCGAACTCGTCGGCGACCAGCAAGTGATCTGCGGGCTCTCGGGTGGCGTCGACTCGTCGGTGGCCGCCGCGCTCGTCCACAAGGCGATCGGCGACCAGCTCACCTGCATCTTCGTCGACACGGGCCTGTTGCGGCTGCACGAGCGCGAGCAGGTCGAGCTCACGATGGGGCAGCACCTCGGCATCAAGCTCATCACGGTGCGTGCGGAGGACCGGTTCCTGGGCGCGCTCGCCGGCATCGATGACCCGGAGAAGAAGCGTCGCGCGATCGGGCATACGTTCATCGACGTGTTCGAGGACGCGTCGGCGGCGGCGGGGAAGGACGCGGCGTTCCTCGTGCAGGGGACGCTCTATCCGGACGTGATCGAGAGCGTGAGCGCGAAGGGCGGCCCGAGCGCGACGATCA
>CAYSAR010000153.1:0-5912 GCA_964428985.1 uncultured Gemmatimonadaceae bacterium
GAACGACCTCGAGGTGGAGCTCACGCCGACGGAGTACAAGCTCCTCCTCGTCCTCGCCGAACGTCGCGGTCGTCTCCAGAGCCGCTCGCACCTGCTCGAGACCGTCTGGGACGCGGCGCCGGACATCCAGACGCGGACGGTGGACATGCACATCCAGCGCCTGCGCACGAAGCTCCACCCCGCCGGCGACCTGATCGAGACGGTGCGCGGGTTCGGTTACCGGTTGCAGGCGCCGAAGGCGAGCGGGCGCGCGCCATGAGGCTCACGCAGCGCCTCCTGCTCGGCGCGCTGCTCGTAATCGGCTTCCTCACTGCCTTCATCGTCTCGGTCGTCGATCGCCAACTGCGCGCGCGCCTCGGCGAGGACGCGGACGAGTTCATCGCGAGCGAGGCGCGACTGGTGCGCGACCTCTGGTCGCGCGTCGGGACGGCCGCGTCCACGGCGGACTCCCTCGCCGACGCCGTCGGCCGCGCGCTCGGACGTCGCGTCACGCTCATCGCGACGGACGGCACGGTGGTCGGCGACTCGGAGTTCGATGGCGCCGGCCTCGCGGCACTCGAGAACCATGCGGCGCGTCCGGAGGTCGCCGAGGCGCTCGCGGGGGGCATGGGCCACGCGCGTCGCCCTTCGCCGTCGACCGGCGACGAGGAACTCTACGTCGCGCTCCCCGCCGCTGATGCCGGGGTCGCGCGCGTGTCGATGCCGACGAAGCAGATCGACGCGGTCGTGCGGGCGGCGCGGCGCAACGTGCTCCTCGGCAGCGCGCTCGCGCTCGCGAGTGCCCTCGGCATCGCGTGGGTCTTCTCGCGTAGCGTCTCGCGGCCGGTCGAGGCGTTGCGCGACGTCGCCCGGGACATCGCCGCCGGTGACCTCGAGCGTCGACCTTCCCGTGGCGGACCGGGCGAGGTCGGCGAGCTCGCCCAGGCCATCGACACGCTCGCCGAGCAGCTCACCGCCCGCCTGCGCACGCTCGAGGCCGACCAGCGCCTGTTGCTCCAGCTCGAGACGGTGCGTCGCGACTTCGTCGCGAACGTCTCGCACGAGTTGCGGACGCCGCTCACGATCGCCGGCGGGTTCGCCGAGACGCTCGTCGCCGACGACGTGCCGCCGGCGGAGCGCCGTCAGTTCGCCGAGCGCATCCTCGGCACGACGCGCCGCATGCAACGCATCGTCGAGGACCTGCTCGACCTCTCGCGCATCGAGTCGGGCGGCTGGGTGCCGAACCCCGAGCCGATCGCGCTCGCGTCCCTCGCCGGGGAGGTGATCGCGAGCGCGCGCGACGCGGCCGACCGGAAGGGGCTCACCCTCTCGTTCGACGCCGGCGCGCACGCCACCGCCGTCAACGCCGACCCGACGGCGCTGCGTCAGGTGCTCGGCAATCTCGTCGACAACGCGATCCGCCACACGGCGCGCGGGAGCGTGACGATCTTCACGCGGCGCTACGACCGCGAGATCGCGATCGGCGTGCGCGACACCGGCACCGGCATCCCGGCCGAACATCTGCCGCGGATCTTCGAGCGATTCTATCGCGTCGATCCCGCGCGCTCCCGCGCCGAGGGCGGCACCGGGCTCGGGCTCGCGATCGTGAAGCACCTCGTCGAGGCGCATGGCGGGCGCGTCACCGCGCACTCCGTGCCCGGGACGGGGACGACGATCCTCGCGCGCTTCCCCGCCGACTGACGCCGGCGCCGTTACACGTTCGTTGCAGGTCCGTGCGGGGGCCGGTACCCGCCGGTGGGAGTTTCGAGGCGTCCCTCACTCGAGACGCCCATGCGCCGTTCGTCGTTCCTGATCGTCGTCCTGTCGTTCCTCGTCGCCCCGATGCTCGGCGCGCAGGCGCCCACCTCGGGCCGCATCGTCGGCCGCGTCATCGACGCGGCGACCGGTGCCGGCCTCGCCGACGCCGGCATCCAAGTCGTCGGCACGACGATCGGCGCGAGCTCGGTCGTCGACGGCCGGTATGCGATCGCGAACGTCCCCGCCGGGACGGTGACGCTGCTCGTGCGCCGCATCGGCTACGCGCCGAAGACGGTGACCGGACTCGCGCTCGCCGCCGGCGCGACGCTCGAGCAGGACATCACGCTGGCGCAGGCGAGCGTCCAGCTCACGGCGCAGGTCGTGACGGCCGAGGCCGAGCGCGGCTCGGTTTCGGCGGCGCTCGACGCCCAGCGGCAGTCAGTGAACGTGGTCAGCAGCATCACCTCTGAGCAGATCGCGCGGAGCCCGGACGGCGACGCGGCGCAAGCCGTCGGACGGGTGTCGGGGGTGAACGTGCAGGACGGCAAGTATGTCTTCGTGCGCGGCCTCGGCGACCGCTACACGCAGGCGTCGCTCAACGGCGCGCGGATCCCGAGCCCGGAACCCGAGAAGAAGGTCGTGCCGCTCGACCTCTTCCCGACCGGCCTGCTCCAGGCGATCACGACGGTGAAGACCTTCACGCCCGACCAGCCCGGCGACTTCGCGGGGGCGTCGGTGAACATCGAGACGCGGGAGTTCCCGGCGCGGCGCTCGTGGGTGATGAGCACGAGCGTCGGGGCGTCGGACAATGCGCTCGGCGGCCGCGTGCCGATGCCGAGCCGGGTCGGCGGCGACCTCCTCGCGCTCGGGGCCGGCAAGCGCGCCCTACCGGGCTTCGTCCAGCAGTTCGGCAACTTCGCGACGACGATGCCCGCGCAGTCCGATTACAACCGCATGGTCGCTGACTTCCGCAACTCGTGGAGTCCCCGCCAGCAGGACGTCGGGCTCAACGGCTCCACGTCGATCTCGGTCGGCGGCAACGACCCGGTGCTCGGCCATCGGGTCGGCTATCTGGTGTCCGGCACCTATTCCTATTCACAGGAGGCTCGCCTCGACCAGGTCCGCGCGCTCGCGCTCGCGCAGGGCAGCGGCGCGGTCAGCGAGATCGACCGCTACGAGGGGAACAGCGGCAAGTCGAGCGTGCTCTGGGGCGGGCTCGCGAACCTGAGCACGCTGCTCGGATCGCGCACGCGCCTCGCGTTCAACAATACCTACAACCGCACGATGGATTCCGAGGCGCGTCTCGAGCGCGGGACGTCGGAGAACCTCGGCATCCCGTTCGACATCGCGCGCCAGCGCTACGTCGAGCGCAGCGTGTACTCGACGCAGCTCGTGCTCCAGCGCGACCTCACCGAACGGCAGAAGCTCGAGCTCGCGGTGACGGCGTCGGGCGTCACGCGCGACGAACCGGACCGCTCCGAGTTCGTGCGCGCGACCTTCACCGACCCGGTGACCGGCGAGGCGATGGCCCCGCAGTGGTTCTCGTCGTCCAACGAGGGCGCGGTGCGCTCGTTCGCGAAGCTGCGCGAGGATGCGTACGAGGCGCGCGGGCACTGGCGCCTCGAGCTCGGCGAGCCGGGCGGCGCGACCGCGCTCAAGGTCGGCGGCCTCGCGCGCCACGCCTCGCGCGACGCGACGAGCACCGCCTACAGCATCAGCGCCTCCGGGTTGCCGCAGGCGGAGCGCGAGCTGCCGGCCGAGCTGATTTTCGATGGGCGCCACACCGCGCCGGGCGACGACGTCTGGCGGGTGACGCCGATCGGCGTCGGAGGCGCGTACACGGCGAGCGACTACCTGTTCGCCGGTTTCGCGATGGTCGAGCGCGAGTTCGGGCCGCGCTGGCAGCTCATCACCGGGGCGCGCGTCGAGTACTCGGACGTGCAGGTGGAGGCACAACCGACCGTCGGCGCGGTGACCGTCACGAACCCGACGTTCCTCGACGTCCTGCCGGCGGTCGCGCTGACCTACCGACCGAGCGAGTCGGTGAACGTGCGGCTCTCGGCGTCGCAGACGGTGTCGCGGCCGGAGTATCGCGAGCTCGCGCCGATCCAGTACCGCGAGGTGATCGGCTTCGACAACGTGATCGGCAACGCCGGGCTCGAGCGCGCGCGGGTGCAGAACTACGACCTGCGGTGGGAGTGGTACCCCGGCCTCGGCGAGGTCGTGAGCGTCGCCGCGTTCGCGAAGCGGTTCACGAGCCCGATCGAGCGCGTGTACCGCGGGTCGTCCGGCACCCGCATCATCACGTTCGTGAACGCCGAGGGCGCCGACAACTATGGGCTCGAGCTCGAGGGGCGCAAGAACCTCGACGTGGTGCATGAGCGCCTCGCGAACCTCTCGGTCTCGACGAACCTGACGCTGATGCGGAGCGCGATCCGGCTCGGGGGCGGCACGAGCGCGGTGACGAGCCGCGACCGCGCGATGGTCGGGCAGGCGCCGTACATGCTCAACACCGGACTCACCTGGACCTCCAACTCGGGCGGATCGAGCGCGACGCTGCTCTACAACGTCGTCGGGGCGCGGATCACCGACGCCGGCGAGCTCCCGCTCCCCGACGTCAAGGAGCGGGCGCGGCATGTCGTCGACTTCTCGCTGCGCTTGCCGGTGACCGAGCAGCTCAGCGCGCGGTTCGACGCGCGCAATCTCTTGGACGCGCCCTACGTGACCGAACAGGGACCGGTGACCCGCGAGCGCTACACGGTGGGGCGCGGGTTCTCGCTCGGGCTCTCGTGGCGGCGCTGAGGCGCGGCGGTTACGCAGCCGTGACCCGTTAGACGGCGCACCGAGACGGACGCGGGCGTTCGTAACATCGCACCCCAACACGGACAGGGAATGGAGCACACACGCAAGTCGATCGCTCGTGGCGCCCTCGCCGCACTCGTCGCCCTCGCCGCCTGCAACGACGGCGAGACGGCCACCGGACCGATCGAACCGGGCGATGCGGTGATCGCCGCCAACATCACGAGCGACCGCACGCTCTACGCCGACACGACGTACACGATCTCCGGCTTCGTGCAGGTCACGAATGGCGCGACGCTGACGATCCAACCGGGCACGACGATCCTCGGCGACTTCGATGTCGTCGGCAGTTCGCTCTTCATCACGCGCGGCGCGCGCATCGTCGCGAACGGCACGGCCGCCGATCCGATCGTCTTCACCTCCTCGCGGCCAGCCGGCCAGCGCCAGGCGGGCGACTGGGGCGGGCTGATCCTCATCGGCAACGGGATCATCAACCGCGCCGCACCGGTGGTGCTCGAGGGGACCGGCACCGGCGCCGACAACCCGGAGCAGACGTACAGCGGCGGCACGAACAACGCCGACAACAGCGGCGTCCTGCGCTACGTGCGCGTCGAGTTCGCGGGCTACGGGGTCGCCGCCGATGCCGAGCTCAACTCACTGACGTTCGCCGCCGTCGGCAGCGGCACGACGCTGGAGTACGTGCAGTCGCTGTACGGGCTCGACGACTCGTTCGAGTTCTTCGGCGGCGCGGTCGACGGCCGCTACCTCGTCTCGTACGAGTCGGGCGACGACCACTTCGACATGTCGGAAGGGTACGTCGGCCGGCTCCAGCATCTCATCGCCTACCAGAGCGGACGCGTCGTGAACCGGCCGGGCGCCGGCAACGCGTCGGGCGACCCGCAAGCGATCGAGAACGACGGCTGCGCCGGCGCCGGCTGCGTCGACGGCCAGGATTCGTCCCCGCTCACCACGCCCGTCGTCGCGAACTTCACCCTCGTCGGTCCCGGCGCGGGCACGGACATCGATGCGACGAACGGCGGATACGGCATGGTGCTGCGCCGCGGCACCGGTGGCTACTACGTCAACGGCGTCATCGCGCGGTTCCCGAAGGGCGCCATCGGCATCCGCGACGCGGCAACGCAGACGCGCATCGACGACGGCCTGTTCGACATGCGCCATGTCCTGGTCGCCGAGTCGCCGTCGATCTTCACGACCGCATCGGGCGGCATCCTGCTCGCGGACTCGGTCGCCCGGAACATCGTGCGCGACGACGTAACCGCGACGGCCGACCTCTTCACGACGTTCGCCCTGCCGGCGACCGGCCCCACGTCGTTCGACTGGACGCCGCACGCGACGTCGCCGATCGCGACCGGCGG
>CAYSAR010000154.1:0-5893 GCA_964428985.1 uncultured Gemmatimonadaceae bacterium
CGCGAGGCGCTTCTGTCTGCCTAGTGCACCGCCCTCGCAGTACTGCACGTTGTCCGTCTTCGCGCGTTCGACGAACGGGCTCAGCAGTTTCAGTCCCGAGCGCGCGACGCGGTGGAAGCGACCGAGCCGCTCGACGACCATGACCTCGGCTTGCCCGATGATCTTGACGCCCATCGCGACGAGCGTCAGCACGACGCCGCCGATCACGCCCAGGAACACCCACATCGTCGCGCCTCCTCAGGTTGTCGGGAAGCTACCAGTTACCAACGGAAGTCGGCAACGAAGACGTTCGTCTCGCCCTCGGCCTTCGCGTGCCGGTTGGACGCCCAGATCAGTTGGCGGCCGCTGGGGCTGAACATCGCGAATCCGTCGAACGTGGGATGCGTCGTGACGCGCTCGAGCTTGCTCGCGTCGGCCATCGACTCGGCCGCGTCGACGATGAAGAGGTCGAAGTTGCCGCTGCGCGGCGCCTCGAAGTTCGACGAGAAGATGATGCGCGAGCCGTCAGGGCTCCACGAGGGCCCGAAGTTCGCGCCGCCGAGCGCCGTGACCTGGCGCTGGTTCGAGCCATCGGCGTCCATGACGAAGAGCTCGACCTTGCTGGGCCGGATCATGCCCTGCGCGAGGAGCTCGGTGTACTGCGCGAGCTCGGTCGAATCCTTCGGATGGTGCGCGCGATAGACGATCCGCGAGCCGTCGGGCGACCACCACGGCCCGCCGTCATAGCCGACCGTCGTCGTGAGGCGTCGGACGTCGGAGCCGTCGACGTTCATCGTGTAGATGTCGAGGTCGCCGTCCTTGAGCGACGTGAAGACGACGCGCTTGCCGTCGGGCGAGATGACGCCCTCGGCCGTGTAGACGTCGTAGTGTGTCACGCGCCGCAGGTCGGAGCCGTCGAGCTTCGCCGTATAGAAGTCGTACTTGTCGAGCGGCCAGACGTAGCCCTTGGAGGGATCGGGACGCGCGGGGCATGCCTCATCGTGCGCGGTCGACGAGGAGAACATCACGCGATCGGTGCCGGGGATGAACCAGCCGCAGGTCGTCTTGCCGCGGCCATCGGAGATGCGGCGCAGGTCGGAGCCGTCGGCGCGCATCACGTACTGTTGATCGCAGGCGCGGCCGTCGCGCGTGGACTGGAACGTGATCCACTTGCCGTCGGCGCTCCAGTATGCCTCGGCGTTCTCGCCGCCGAACGTCAGTTGCCGGATGTTGGAGAAGCGGGTCTCGCCGGCCTCGGCGGGGACATAGACGGCCGGCACTTCCTCGGCGGCGCGGCCACAGGCCGCCGCACCGATCAGCGCGGCAGCCAAGAATGATCTGAGGGACATCGAGCGTGGTAGGAGGGGAGAGGGGACCCCCCGCGCGTCAGTTCGGGCGCGCGGGGGCGGGCTGCGCCGACGCCGCGAGCGCGAGCAGCTCGGCGGTCGTGCGGCCCTTCTTGAGCAGCTCGAGCGCCTTCTGCAGCTGGCGATCCTCGGCCGCCTCGCGGCGCTTCGCCGTCGAGTCACCGAACGCGCGGCGCGCGATGCGATCGTCAAGCAGGCGATCGACGTAGCTGCGGCCGGCGTCCCACTCGGCGCGGTCGACGGTCACGCCCTTCTCGGTGATGCGCTTCAGGAGCTCATCGCGCATCTGGGCGGTGACCTTGAAGTCCGGCTTCAGCGTGCCCTGCTTCTTGAGCTCGAACGCGTAGTCGTCGAGCGCGAGGTAAACGACCTGCGACTTCGGCACGAGCGCGCGGGCGAGCTTCTGCTCGGCCGTCGTCAGCGTGTCGTAGGGGACGATGACGTCGGGCGTGATCGCGCCGCCGCCATAGACGACGCGGCCGCCGACCGAGCGGAACTCGGGACGCCGCAGGCGGTCGGCCTGCGTCTCGAGCGAGTCGGGGAGGACCTCGACGTAGTTGCCGGCTTCGTCGAGCACCCGCTCCTTCTGGATGGAGCGCCCGCTCGGCGTGTACCACTTGCCCGTCGTGAGCTTGATCGCGTAGCCGCCGTCGAGGCGGTAGACCGACTGCACGAGGCCCTTGCCGAACGACGTCGTGCCGACGACGAGCGCGCGGTCATGGTCCTGGAGCGCGCCGGCGACGATCTCCGACGCCGACGCCGTGTAGCCGTCGGTGAGGATGACGATGGGGATGCGCGGCGCGATGGGGTCGGCCTCGGCCATGTAGCGGTTCGGCGGCCCGACGCGCTCACGCACGCTCGCGATCTCCTTGCCGCGCTCGATGAAGAAGTTCGTCATGTCGAGCGCTTGGTCGAGATAGCCGCCGGTGTTGCGGCGCAGGTCGATGACGAGCCCCGTCGCGCCCTCGGCCTGCAGACGGTGGAGCTGCTCGGCGAACTCGCGCGTCGCCGTCTCGCTGAACTGTTGGACCGGCATGTAGCCGACCTTGTTCTCGAGCATCAGCGCGAACGGGATCGCGGGGATGCGGATCGTGCGGCGCGTGAACTCGACCTCGAACGGTGCCGCGACGCCCGGCCGCTGGAAGCGCGCCTTCACCTTCGTGCCGGGTTGGCCCTTCAGGTTCGTCGAGACCTGCTCGAGCTTCCACCCGCGCGTCGACGCGGTGTCGACGCCGACGATGTAGTCGCCCTCGCGGATGCCGGCCTCCTCGGCCGGCGTGTTCGGGTAAACCTTGCTGATCATGATGCGGCCGTCGTGATCCTCGATCAGCATGCCGACGCCGCCGTAGAAGCCACCGGTCGTCGTGTTGAACGCCTCGAGCTGCTTCGGCGTGTAGAGTTCGGAATACGGATCGTCGAGCTCGGCGACGAGCCCGCGGGCCGCCTTCTCGTAGAGCGAGCCCGCGCCGATGGAATCGACGAAGCGCTGACCGACGAGCTGCAGCACCTGGTCGAAGAGGCGGGCGCTGGACGTCGTCGACTGTTCCTGCACGACGAACGCGCCAGCCGCGAGTGGCAGGGCGACGACACCGATCAGAGCGTACTTGCGAAGGCGGGGCATCACGGGACCGGATTGGAGGACTCTGGAACGTATATAGGGAATACGTCGGGGGCCACTCGCGGTTCCGGACGAGCGGCGGAGCTCCGCGAGCCCGCCGGCGGCGCCGAAGCCGTTGTGCCCCACCACTTGTATGGTGTGACCCGCGATCATGCCGGGAGGTTGCTTAGGGCCGGTCCCTGATCGGTGCGCGAACCGTCAGCGTTGGTACTCGACGCTCCAAGCGCGCCCTTCCTGCGTGAAGGCGGCCTTTTTCACGATGCCGGCGGCGACGAGCATCTCGTGCGCCGGCTGGAGCACGCGCTGCAGATGCGACGGGTATCGCTGCGAGAGTGGCAGCACCTCGGCGAGCCGCTCGAGCGGGACGCGCCACTGCGGGCCGACGTCGGGGCGGACGGCCTCGAGCAGGCGATAGATGCGCCGCGCGACCGGTGACGAGAGCGAGAAGTAGCGCGGCGTGCTCAGCGTCACGGTGTGACCGGCGGCGACGTTCGCGCGCAGCGGCATCGCGAGCGTCACGTGCGCGTCGCCCGGCTCGTTCGACGCGAGCGAGGGGAAGAGCGCGAGCTGCGAGCGATCGGTGAGCCGCCGGCGGTCGATCGAGACGCCCGAGAGGATCGTGAAGCGCGCCGGCGCGTGACTCCTGGCGAGCGCGTCGTACCAAGCGCCGTCGCTCTCGAGCACGGTGCGTTCGAGGCGGCCGAGCGCGCCGCGCAGCTGCTCGTACGTGCGGCCATCGACGCGGCGTCCCATCGAGCGCAGGAACGCGTGCAGCGTGAACGAAAGGATGCCGTCGGCGGGGGAGTCGGCCTCGTGGTAGCGCCGCATGAGTTCGACGTAGACGTCTTGGTCGAACGTGCCGGGGAGTCGCTCGCCCGGGGAGGGGAGGACCCGCCATCGTCCGCCGCCCTCGGTGGTGAAGGCGACGACGGCGTCATCCGAGCTATCCGAAAGCCGGAAGAGCGGGAGCGACTCGGTCGCGCGGTCGAGGATCGCGATGCGCGAGACGGGCCGGCGGCGCGGAGCGGTGGCCATCCCGCTCTAATGTTGTGACGGTCGTGATTCCGGGCAAGTGCGAGATGCGAGGGTGCCCACGACCTCCCCGCACCTTGGTCCTACCTCAGTTCTTCCCGTCCGAGGGCTGCCCTGACCGCCTCGCGGATTGCGACCATCGTCGACTCGTGCGCGGCGGCGGAGTCGGAGCGAACATGCAGCTCGATGCCATCCGCGACGGCGAGGCGGCGCCAGATCGCCGGGGCATCGTCGTCGCGCGTGGCGACGAGGTCGGCGCCGTGACCGAGTGCCGGGGCGAGCGACGAGGCGACGCGACGTTCGAGCTGATCGCCCTGCAGTTCCGTCATCTCGCTCTTGATCACATCGAGCGTCTGTCCTTCGCGTTGCCGGATCTTGATCGCGAGCAGCTGGAGCAGATGCTTGTAGTGATACGTCGCCGCGGTGCCCTTGCCCTCGGGATGGTCGAGCAATCCGTTCGCGACATAGAAGCGGATCGCGCGCGCGCTCGGGGTGGCGCGGGCCGAGGTGTTCGTCGGACGCATGCCAGCGGCGTCGACCAGGGCAGTGGCGTGGGCCGCGAGTCCGCGGGCATTCCAAGGCGCGTGGCGCGAGTGCGCGCGCAGCAGGGCGACAGGCGTCTCCGACATCGTGCGCAAAGATTAGCGCGAGACACGACGGGCGGATAGCTCCGCGCGACGCGCGCTCGCACGCGCGTGCGCGACGGGCACTTGCGCACGCGCGCGAGTCGCCACCCGTACGAAAGAAGCCGCGTCGTCCACGAGTGGACGACGCGGCTCGGCGTGCGCAGCGAGCGGTGCCAGCCCCGCTACTTCTTCTTGGCGGCCTTCTTCTTCGCGGGCTTCGACTTCTTCGCCGTCGTGCGCTTCACGGCCTTCTTCGCCGCCTTCTTCGCCGCCTTCTTCGCGCCGCGCACCGGCTTCTTCGCGACCTTCTTCACGGCCTTCTTGGCGCCCGACTTCTTTACTTTCGGCGCCTTCTTGGCGGAAGAGGCCTTGCTCGCCGTCTTGGCGGCCTTCTTCTCCGGCGTCGGCTTCGCGACGGGGCGCGTCGCGGCCTTCGGGACGACCTTCGGCACGGCGGGCGCCGGCGTCGGGGACGCCGGCACGGACGCCGAGACGGTCGGGACCTCGTGCTCGCCGGTCTCCTCGAAGATGCTCTTCACGATCGGCTTCGGCGCGGGCTTGCGGCCGCGGCGACGCGGCGCCGGCTCGGTGCCGAAGAGGTCGCCTTCCTCGTCGTCATCGCCCTCGGCGACCGGCGCGACACCGCCTTCTTCCTCGTCCTCGTCGGACTCGTCGGTCGAGTCCCAGAGGGAGTCGGAGTGGTCCTTGTTGATCGCCCAGCCGCCGTCCTCGTCGTCGTCCCCGTCGTACGACGCGCTGCCACCGCCGAAACCCGTCTCCTCGGCGTCGTCGTCGCGATCCGAGAAGAGCATGTCAGAGAACATCCCACTGCGCGGCATCCTAGGCCTCCTATCAGGTGGAACGCGGTACGTTCAGGACGCTGAATACACTGGCTGCCCCCCCGGCGTCAAGCGGGTCCGCCGGCACGCTGACTCGCGAGCGTCGGCGCGCCTTCCCCGCCTGCCGGGACCGGCGCCGCCGACCCATGATGCGAGCTGCGGCGACGGCGCGCGAACCATGCCGCGAGATCGTCCAGCAGCGTGTACACCGCCGGCACCACGAAGAGCGTCAGGATCGTCGACGTGATGAGGCCGCCGATGACGGCATGCGCCATCGGCGACCGCTGCTCGGCGCCCTCGCCGATCGCGAGCGCGAGCGGCACCATGCCGAAGATCATCGCCGCGGTCGTCATGATGATCGGCCGGAGGCGGATGCGCCCAGCCTCGAGGATCGCACTGCGGCGGTCCTTCCCCTCGCTGCGCGAATGGTTC
>CAYSAR010000155.1:0-5875 GCA_964428985.1 uncultured Gemmatimonadaceae bacterium
CAACGTCGATCTGCGTCGCGTCCTGGTCCTCGACGAGGTTCAGCGTCAGCGGCGAGTACTCGGCGATCTGCCCGAGCGTGCGCGACTGATCGCGGAAGTCGTTGATCTCCGGCACCGAGAACGCGACGTTCTCGACGGCGTCGGACGACTGGCGGAGGTACATGAGCCGGTCGCCGTCCTCGTGCGGAAGCGGCTTGAGCAGCACGCCGCGCACGACGCTGAAGATCGCGGTGTTCGCGCCGATGCCGAGACCGAGCGTGAGCACGACCGCGAGCGTGAAGCCGGGCGCGCGGGAAAGGCTGCGGAGGATGTAGCGAAGCGTCAGGGCCATCGGTGCCTCAGGGTCGTCCCGTAGGGGGGTGGGTCAGGCCTGCTGGAGCGCGTTGGGATCCATCCAGAAGAACTCCCAATGATGGTCGACGAGATCGTAGAACGTGCGCACGAACATGAACCCATGGTCCTTCTCGGGTTGGGCTGGACGACCGCCGATCCGGAGCGCCTTGTCGACGAGCCGGTTCACCATGTGGCGGCTCTCGCAGCTCACCGCGAACAGCGCCTCGCCCTGCGTCGTCGTGTCGCAGATCGACCGCGACGTGAACGTTTCGAAGTAGGGCTCGGTGAGCAGCATGACGAACGAGTCGCCGCCCACGGGCATGCAGGCGGCGTTCTCGTCGGTGAACTGCGGATCAAAGGCGAAACCGAGCGCGCCGAAGAAGTCCTTCGACTTCTCGAGATCGCGGACGGGCAGGTTCAGGAAGAGCTGGCTGGCGTGGGGCATGACGGGGTCCGGTCCTGATGATGGATTCGTGGTGCTCGGAGCTTTGACTCCCCGAGCCCGCGAAAATCATCGGTCCCGCGGTCGCAGGCCCGAAACGACCGCGGGACAAGGGGTTAGCAGTCTGCTCTCGCGCATCCCTCCCCTACGCGCGCATCATCCTCCCGCACCCGGCATCCCAATCTCCCCCCGGCACTCCGCACCAGGGTAAGCACTCCCCTCATCCCGCACCCCGCCGTCGACTACGCAACGGACATCGGCAACCCGAACTTGGGGAACAGATGCTCGACATCCAAGAACGTATTCAATGCGCTGACCTTTCCCTCACGCAGCTCGAGCACCACCAAGCCCCACGGCGTCCGTCCCCCGTCGCGGTATTGCCCGAACGCCGGTGCCCCGCCCACGGTCGAGGTGGGGATGAGTCGCGACCCGCGGCACTCCGCGCCACGGCCGAGCATCCACCCGCCGATCGCCGCATGCCCGCGTAGCCAGAGCGCGTACGGCGGCATCGACATCGTCGCGTCCTCATGCAGCAGCTTCGTGAGCGCGTCGATGTCATAGCGCTCAAACGCGTCAACGTACCGCGTCACGAGGTTCGACTGCTCTTGGGACAGCGCCGGCGGCGTGCCGCCCAGCGCGACGTTGCGTTTCGCGAGCGTTTCGCGCGCACGCTGGAGCGCGCTGTTCACCGATGCGACCGTCGAGCCGAGACTCGACGCGACCTCCGCCGCGGACCAGCCGAGCACCTGCGTGAGGATGAGCACCGCGCGCTGCTTCGGCGGGAGATGCTGGAGCGCGGCCACGAACGCGAGGCGGATGCTCTCGCGCAGGATCGCCTCCTCCGACGGGTCGGCGTCGGTGGGGATCGCCATCGCGTCGGGGATCGGCTCGAGCCAATGGTCGCGCGGGCGCTCGACGAGGATGTCCTCGGTCGTACCGACAGGTCCCTCTTCGATCGGGCGCGCCCGGCGCTTGCCGTCCTTCAGCGCGTCGAGACAGACGTTCGTCGCGATGCGGTAAAGCCAAGTGCGCAACGACGACCGCTGGTCGAACCGGTCGATGCCGCGCCACGCGCGGAACATCGCCTCCTGCACCGCGTCGTCGGCGTCGAGCACGGAGCCCAGCATGCGGTAGCAGTGACCGGTGAGGGCCGTGCGATGTTCTTCCAGCATCGCGTAGGTCGTCATCCCCCGAAGCTACGGGAGCGTTCGGGCGCCGCGAAAGGGCCGACCTAGCCGCCGACCAGCGCCGTCACGACGGGCGGACCACGTGACGCCGACCCCCACTTGGGGGTACATATGATGTGATAGCGCGCCTCCTGTGCGCCGTTCTTCCCGGAGTCCCGATGATTCGCCACCCCGCAAGGGTGTTGCTGCTGTGCCTCTCGGTCGCCTGTACCAACGCGACGGAGCCGACGGTGCCCGAAGGCGATGTCAACGCGCGCTGGGCCGACCTCGGCTATTGCTGGGCGCCCTCGCCGCCTCGCTCGCTGTCGTCGGCCGAACGCCTGAAGCTCGAGCCGCGCGTGCCCGATTCCGATGGCGAGCTCGCGATCATCTCGCGCGACATGCCGGGCGGGTTCGGCGGCCTCTTCCACCTCGATGGCGAACTCTCGGTCTTCCTCGTCGAGCCGAAGGACCATGCCGCGCTCACGAAGCGCCTGCTCGAGGCGAAGGTCATCGAGGAGGCGCCGCACCGGCTCTACCGGGCGCGGTGGACCTGGGCACAGCTCTACGACTGGCGCCTCTACATCGGCCAGCAGATCGACGACGTCATGATCGGGTACGCGACGATCGACATCAACCAGCACGCGAATCGCATCGACCTCGGTGTGCCGTCGGATCGCCGTTGGCTCGCCGAGCGGCAGCTGCGCGACCTGCGCATCCCGTGCTACCTCGTCGCGCTGTACGACACCGACCCGATCTTCTCGTACTGAGCCCGGCAGGCAGGGAGCCTACCGCGCTCAGGCGAGCGTCGCCTCGTCCGCGCGCGTGACGCCGGCGACCGCCGCGAGCAACTGGCGGTTCGAGAACGGCTTCTGTAGGAACACATGGCGGTCGTCGAGCTCGGCGCCATCGCCGATCTCCGACTCGGTGTAGCCCGAGATGTAGACGACGCCGAGGTCCGGATGCGTCGTCCGGAGCATCTCGGTGAGCGCCTTGCCGCTCATGCCCGGCATCATCATGTCGGTCACGATCGCGTCAAGGCGACCGCGATGCCGCGCGACGAAGCCGAGCGCCTCCTCGCCGTCGCCGGCGACGAAGACCTCGTAGCCCGCGCGCTCGAGCGAGCGCTGTACGATCTGGCGGACGAGCGGCTCGTCCTCGACGAGCACGACCGTCTTCGCGTCCGATGGCGTGGGTAGCAGGCGCGATGTCGGACCGCTGCCCGGCTCGGGGACGTGGCAGTCGATGCAGAGCGGGAAGTGCATGATGAACGTCGTCCCTTCGCCGATGGCGCTCGTCGCGTGGATCTCGCCGCGCAGCGACGACATGATGCCGTAGACCGTCGCGAGCCCGAGGCCGGTGCCCTTGCCGACGTCCTTCGTCGTGAAGAACGGGTCGAAGATGCGGCTCAGCACGGACTCGTCGATGCCGGTGCCGGTGTCGCGCACGACGAGCCGCAGGTGCGGTCCCGGCTGCAACTCGAGCGCCGCGGCCGCAGCCGTGTCCAGTTGCGCCGGCGCGAGTTCGATCGCGAGCGTGCCGCCGTCGGGCATCGCGTCGCTCGCGTTCATGACGAGGTTCATGACGACCTGTTCCACCTGCGACGCATCGGCGACCACGCGTCCGAGGCCGCGCGGCAGCACCGTCGACAGGTGGATGTTCGCCGGCAGCACGCGGCGGAGCATCGGCTCGAGGGCACCGATGACCGCGCCGATGTCGATCGGCCGCGGTTGCGTGACCTGCTGGCGCGTGAACGTCAGCAACTGGCGCGTGAGCGCGGTCGCGCGCGCCGTCGCACCGGAGATGTGCTCGATGAGCGTGCGCTCCTCGCCCTCCTTCGCCGCCGCCATGAGCAGCTCGGTGCAGGCGGTGATGATCGTGAGGATGTTGTTGAAGTCATGCGCGATGCCGCCGGCGAGGCGGCCGACCGCTTCCATCTTCTGCGATTGGCGCAGCTGCCCCTCGAGCTTCTTGCGCTCGGTGAGGTCGGTCAGGAGCGCGATATGCTCGCGCGGCTTCCCGCCGGCGTCGGCGAGCGCGGATGCCGAGAGGAGGACCGTCACCGTCGTGCCGTCCTTGCGCGTGACGACGGCCTCGATCGGCTTCTCGACGCCCTGCTCGAGGAAGCGCCGCACCGGCGACTCCCCGCCCGACACCTCGGCCGCGGTCCACCCGAGCAGCCGCTCGGCCGCGCGGTTCCAGCGGACGATGCGATACGCCGGGTCGCAGGCGATGATCGCCTGGGGGGCGACGTCGATGAGCGTCTGGAGCATCCGGCTCGCCTCGCTGAGCTCGGCCGTGCGCGCGGCGACGCGCGCCTCGAGATCCGAGTTCGCCGCCGCGAGCTCGGCCTGCGTGTGCGCGAGCGTGTCGATCATCGCGTTGAAGGCCCGCACGAACGTGCGCACCTCCACGTCGGGCGTCTCGGCCGCCCGCGTGCGCAGGTCGCCGGCCGCGATGCGACGCACCGTGCCCGCGACCTCGCGCAGCGGCCGCGTGACGAACGTGCTGATCGCGAGGATCGCCGCGAGGCCGCCGAGGAAGATCGCGATCGCGATCCCCGCGCCGAGCAGGCGGGCGTCCCGCACGTCGGCGTGCAGCCGGAGCAGCGACGTCCCGACGGCGAGCGTCCCGACGCGCCGTCCGGCGGCCTCGACCGGCACGACGGTGAGCAACACCGTGTCGCCCCGGATGAGGCGACCGGCGGTGACCTGCGGGGCGTCGATCGGCGGCCGCGCCGACCCATGCTGCGCGACGAGTCCCGTCTCCCCCCACACCGAGAGGAACGCGACATCGCGCGCGACCGCCGCGCCCGCGAGCACGTCGTTGACCGCGACGGTGTCGTCGAACGTGAGACCGGCCGCGAGACTGAAGGACGCCATCTCGGCGACGGCCCGCGCCTTCTCCATCGTCGACTGCATCGCCGCGCGCTCGAGCTTCGACGGCACGAGCACGAGCACGAAGAGCGCGATCGCCGCGATGAGCGCCGTGAACGAGATGACGAGCTTGTCGCGGATGCCGCGGATCGGGAAGACGTGCATCATCGGACGATGTCCGCGAGCTTGAGCAGCTCGGCCGATAGGTCGGCGCCCTCGAGGCGGCTCGCCTCGACGTTCACGAGGATGCGCGGACGCCCACCGCGGAGTCCAACGCCGATCGCGAGCCCGTCGGCGACGTACCGCGACACGCCGGTCATCGTCGTGACACCGGCCTCGCGGGCCCAGGCCGCGATCGCACGCACGTCGGTCGCGCGCAGCGGCGCGACGTAGAGGTGCGTCAGCGCGCGCTTCGCGTGCGCCTGGGCGATCGTCGACTCGTCGAGGTCGATCGGCACGACCCGGAGCGTCGCCGTGCCACCCGGCGCCGCCTGCGTCCCGATCACGCGCATCCCTTCCTCTTGCGCCAGCGTCGACTCGCGATTGCCGCCCTGGTATGCGACGCCGATGACGATCTCCCGCGGTGCGCGCACGGGGAGCTTCCGGTCGAATGACAGCACCTTCAGCAGGATCGGGAGCTGCACGTCCATCGGCACGTCCATGTCCTGTGCCGACGTGCTGGCAGCCGCCGTCCCCGCCGGCATGGCAATCGACGCGAACGCGCCGAACAGGCAGGCGAGGCGGGCGAGCCGCATGCGAAGGCCTCGAGGCGAACGCGCCACGATTAGAAGCGCCAGGTGAGCTGGAGGGAGGCGCGCCGACCCGGCTGGGACATCGCAGGGGCGACGTGCTCGATGCCGACGGGCGTCGCGTAGTCCACGTCGAAGAGGTTCGTCACGCGCACGCCGACCTCCGCGCCGGCGAGGACGTCGCGCGTCGTGCCGACGAACGCGTCGGTCCGCACGAACGCCTTCGTCGACGAGCCGTCGAACGTGCGACGTCCCGACTCATGGCGCAGCGTCAGGGTCGAGCGCAGGCCACGACCGACGAGCGACGAC
>CAYSAR010000156.1:0-5873 GCA_964428985.1 uncultured Gemmatimonadaceae bacterium
CGAGGCGCGCGACGACCTGCTCGACGCCGTCGCCGCGCTGCTGCGCGACCTCCAGCGCGCTGGCGCGCACCATCCCGACCTCAATGCGAAGAACATCTATCTCTCGCGCGATGCGGCCGTCGGCACCGGTGGCGCATGGCGTGCGTTCGTCCTCGACGTGGACCGCGTGCAGTTCCTCACGCCCGGCGACACGCTCGTCGGCACGGCGAACGCGGCGCGGCTGCGTCGCTCGCTGCTCAAGTGGCGCGCGAAGGGGGGCCTCGCCGTCAGCGACGCCCAGGTCGCGCTGCTCGACCATGACGCGGGAGCGCTCGCGTGAGTGACGCGACCCCGTTCGCCCCCGCGGGGCTGGACGTCCGCATGGATCGCGTCTGCATCGTCATGATGTCGGCGATCGGCGACGCGGTGCACGTGCTCCCGCTCCTGACCGCCCTCAAGCGCCACCACCCGGGCATGCATGTCACCTGGGTGCTCCAGCCCGGAGCCGCCTCGCTCGTCCGCGGCCATCCCGACGTCGACGAGATCCTGCTCTTCGATCGCACGCGCGGGTGGCGCGGCTTCCTCGACATCCGCTCGACGCTGCGCAAGCGGAAGTTCGATCTCGTCATCAACCTCCAGGTCTACCTCAAGGCGGGCATCATCACCGGCTTCACGCGCGCGCCGGTCAAGCTCGGCTTCGACCGCGCCCGCGCGCGCGACGCGAACTGGCTCTTCACGACGCACCGCGTCCCGGCGCGTCCGATGCAGCACGTGCAGGACCAGTATCTCGAGTTCGCCGAATGGCTCGGCGTCCCGACGACGCCCGTCACGTGGGGCCTCGGGCCATGGAACGACGCCGAACGGAAGTGGCAGCGCGAGTTCTACGCACGTTTCGACCGGCCCGTCGCGCCGATAGTCGTCGCGACGAGCAAGCCGCAGAAGGACTGGCTCCCCGAACGGTGGGCCGAGGTGAGCGATGCGCTCTGGCACGACTTCCGGCTCCAGCCGGTGCTCGTCGGCGGACGCAGCGCGCGCGAGGTGCACGCCGAGCAGGTGATCCTCGCGCGCACGCGCGCGAAGCCCTTCAGCGCGCTCGGCAACGGCGGCCTGCGCGGCCTCGTCGGCATCCTCGATGGCGCCGCGCTCGTCCTCTCACCCGACACCGGCCCGCTGCACATCACCGTCGCGCTCGACCGACCGGTCGTGAGCCTCATCGGCTACTCGAACCCGAAGCGCGTCGGCCCGTACCGCAAGTTCCGCGACCTCATGCTCGACGCGTACGGCGATCCCGGCGAGGACTATCCGCTCTCGATGGAGAACCGCCGGGACCGCATGCCGCGCATCACGGTGCAGCAGGTGCTCGACAAGGTCGAGCACTGGCGTCGCGCCTACGCCACCGCGAAGCCGCCGATCACATGAGCGGACGCAGCAGTTCGACCGTCATCGCGCCGGAGTGGCCGGCGGTCGCCTCGCGCACCTTCGCGACGTCGGCGGCCGTGACGGCACTCGCCGCATTGCCCCACGACGAGCGGATGTAGGTGAGCACCGCCGCGACCTCGGCGTCCGACATCGTGATGCCGAGCCCATAGGCGGGCATGAGGCTGTTGTACTGCTGGCCATCCACCGTGAGCGGTCCCTGGATGCCGTGGATCACGATGCGCGCCGGCACGCCGGCGTCCTTCGCGAGCACGTACTCCGACCCCGCGAGCGGCGGATAGACGCCGGGCGATCCCTGCCCGTTCGCCTGGTGGCAGCTCGAGCACCGCTGCTGATAGAGGGACTCGCCGTTGACGCCACTCGCCTGCGCGGTCGTCGTCGCGGCACCTTGTGAGGCAGCGCCCTCGTCGCCGCCGCCACAGGCCGAGAGCAGGAGGAGCGACAGGGCCAGCGGGATGAAGCGGGACGTCGACATCGGACGGATACCTGATTGAGGGTGATCAGAAGTCGCGGCGCAGGAACCGCCGCCGCGCGAGGAAGGTCGGGAGCGCCACCCATGCGACGAGCGCGGCGAGCGCGAGCATCGTTCCGGCCGCCCCTTCGAACGCGCGCCGGAAGACCGCGCCGGTGTAGCCGAGCAGCGCCGACGCATCGAGGGCGGTGAGCACGAGCACCCGCGCGAGGTCGACCGGGTTGCCGACCATGAACGCGAGCATCGGCCGCTCGAGCGGGTAGTCGCCGAGTGTCGTGATCGTCGCGAGCACGGCGCCGTCGTAGCCGATCGTGAGCGCGAACCAGGCGCCAAGCGCGATCGCCATGCCGCGCAGGCGATCGTCGGTGCGCAGCGCGATCGCCATCGCGAGCGCCGTGAAGGCGGCGGTGAGCAGCACGCCGCCGGCGGCGAGGAGCAGCAGCGTCCCGAGCGGCGCCCCGGCGCGCGCGTGCAACGCCATCGGCACGCCGACCCCGACGACGAACGCGATGCTGAGCGGCAGCGCCAGCCCGAGGTACAGACCGGCGAACACCGCGCGCCGCGGCAACGGCTGCGCGAGCAGCAACTCGACGAACTCCCGCGAGGCGTACACATGCATCGTGCCGAACGTCAGCGCGACGAGTGGTACGAGCAGCAGCGTCGCGTTGAGCAGGCTGAGCACGACCTGCTCGCCGGTGCCGCCGAAGAAGAACAAGGCCTCGGCGACGAGCAGCAGCACCGCGCCGTACGCGAGGAGCCACTTGTCGCGCGCGAGGTCGCGCAGGCCCGCGCGCAGCACGAGGCGCAAGGGACTCATGCGCGCCTCCGCCCACTCGGCCCGCTCGCGCGCGCGCCGCCGTCCTCGACCCGCAGTCCACGCAGCAGCGCGGCGATCGCCGGTTCGAGTCGTCGCGTGCCCGTCTCGGCCAGCAGGTGGCTCACCGGACCGGCGAAGCGCAGGTGGCCGTCGGAGATGAACGCCACGTCGTCGGCGAGTTCCTCGAGCTCGGCGAGGATGTGCGAGGTGACGAGGACCGTGCGGCCGGCATCGCGCGCGTCCCGGATGGCGGATCGCAGCACGGCGCTCGCGAGCGGGTCAAGGCCCGCCGTCGGTTCGTCGAGCACGAGGACGCGCGGCCCGAAGAGGAACGCGCAGGCGGAGCTCAGCTTCTGCCGCCAGCCTCCCGACAGCGTGCCGACGCGCGCATCCCACTCGTCGCGCAGGCCGAACGACTCGAGCAGCGAGCTGTCGACGGCCGCACCCGGCCGCAGCGCGCGCAGCATCGTGACGACCTCGCCGACGGTGAGGTGATCGGGAAAGCGCGGCGCCTGGGGGGCGTACCCGATGTGCATCCGATAGCGACCATCGGCGTCGATCGGCTCGCCGTCGAGCAGGATGCGGCCTTCGTCGGACCGCGCCAGGCCGAGCAGCAGCTTGATCAACGTCGTCTTGCCGGACCCGTTCGGCCCGACGAGCGCGGTGACGCGTCCCGCCGCGAGGGTGAGCGAGAGCGAGTCGAGCACCGTGCGCCGGCCGTAGGCCTTGCGCACGCATTCGAAGGCGATCATCGCGGGGGCCTCATGAGGGGGCGCGCGTCCGCGAGCTCGGGCGTGAGCACCGGAAGCACGCGTTCGGCGGCGTCGAGCATCGACGTGATCGGGCTGCGCAGCAGGATGAGCGCCTCCGGATGCCGCTCGACGACGAGCGCGAACAGCCGCACCGGGCGGAATGGCACGTCACCATGGCCATCGCGATCGAGGTCGTAGCCGCGGTACGCGTCCCACCAGTTCCCGTCGAACGTGCTGCGCAGCGTTCGACTGTTCGTCGCGACGTCGAACGCGTTCGCGCGGAACGCATTGCCGGTGAAGCGACTGTCCTCGGCGTTCGCCATGAGGCGCACCGCCCAGCCGTTGCCGATGAAGTCGTTGTCGGCGATCGCGAGGCGCGACGAACCCTCGAGGTAGAGACCGGTCGAGCTGCCGGCGAACGTGTTCCCCGAGATCTCGCCGTCGGTGATGTCCTTGAGCAGCAGCGCGTAGGCGGCGCTCCCCTTCGCGTCAAGGAAGCCGTTGCCACGCATCACGACGCCCTTGCTGTACATGACCGCGACGCCGGCGCCGTTCGCACGGAAGGTGTTGTCGTCGTAGCGGCAGGAATCGGAGAACATGAAATGCAGGCCGTAGCGCCGATTGCCCTCGCTCACGTTGTCGGTCGCCCGTGAACCGCGCGAGAACTCGAAGTAGATGCCGTCGCGCTGGCCGCGCACGGTGTTGCGCTCGACGATGGTGCCCGGCGAGTGCCAGAGGTGGATGCCGTTGCCGTTGCTCGTCTCCTCGAGCCCCGCGCCCGTGATCTCGTTCTCGCGCACCGTGCAACGGTCGGCGCGCTGGAGGTAGATGCCGAAGAGCGCGTCGGTGAAGCGGTTGCCCGCGATGACGCAGCGCGCCGCCTCGACGACGCGCAGCGCGGCGCGATCCTCCATGTGGGCCACGCCGGTGTTCCGGAACGCGAGCCCCCGGACCGTCACGTCATCGGCGCGGATGACGAGCAGCTCGCGCGCCCCGTCCCCGTCGAGCACCGGCCAGTCCTCGCCGGCGATCGTCAGCCGTGGCACGCGCACCGTCACCGTCGACTCGCGATAGGTGCCCGCGCGCAGCACGATCGTGTCGCCCGCGTGCGCCGTGGCGACGGCCGCACCCAACGAGGCGTGCTCGCCGCCGCGCCCGACGACGATCGTCCGCTGCGCGGCCAGCGGGACCGCCCAGAGCGACGGTAAGAGCGCAAGGGCGACCGAGACGCCGCGCATGTCAGTGCGCCGCATGGGACGTGATGCCGCCGCTGTCACTGCGGACCGCGGTCCAGCTCACGCGCGACCCGCCGAGGCGTGCCTGGGACTCAGCGGCCGCGTGCGGGGACGAGAACGCGATCACGCGACCCATCGGCGGGTGCAGCAGCGCGTCCACGAGGTATCCCGCCGTCGCCACCTCGACCCAGTTGCCCGGATCCTCGACGTCGTGCACCCACGCCCCGCTGACGGTCGCCGGATCCATGCTCGCGAGGTAACCGGCCAGGCACTCGACCGAGTCGAAGACGTGGACCTTCCCGGTGCTCGTGGTCACCTGCGCGCCGAAGCGTTCATCCGTCACCTCCATGCGGCAGTAACCACACGCATCGCCATCGATGATCTCGCGAGGTCCGACCGGCGCACAGGCCGTCGCGACGACGACCGCCAGCGCCGCCGACCGGCGTCGTACGCGCACCGACTCGAGGACCGCGAGCGCCGCGAGTCCCGCCGCGAGCCCCATCGCGATGCCGCCCGGTGCCGGCCACGACGTCGCGGTGAAGTTCAAGAGCTTCTTCCGCCCGATGAGCGGCGGCGAGTACGTCATGTCGGGGATCTTGATGATCGCGTGCTCGCGGTCGATGTCGTGCCCGTAGTCCTGTCCCCAGCGCCAGTAGTCCCACAGCCCGACACCGAGGAGTGCGATGAGGAGCACGGCCCAGGCGTGCAGCGCCCAGCGCCGTGCGCTCACCGCGACCGCGATCCCGCCGGCGACGAGGCCGGCGAGGATCCACGGCATGTACTTCAGCTCGGGGATGGCGTCCGGTTCGATCGCCTTCATCCCGATGTAGTGGTTCAGTCCGTTGATGTTGTTGAGGTCGTTGGGCTTGATACCCTCGACCCCGTCGATGCGGATGAGCATCCCGAGGCCCTCCGGGTACTGCGGCGCGAGCAGGTCGATGCGCCACAGCGGGAGCACGAACGCGGTGGCGAGCAGCACCGCCGCGGCGGCCACGAGCCAGCGGGCCCGGGACGTCATCTCACTGCCCTCCCGTGGCGCCGGCGGCGGTCTTCGCGTTCGAGCTCAACGCGACCGTCGCGCCGGCCGGCGACACGCGCACGTACCCGCTCATCTCCTGGTGCAACGCCGAGCAGAAGTCAGTGCAGTAGAACGGGTAGACCCCCGGCTTCTGCGGCACCCA
>CAYSAR010000157.1:0-4595 GCA_964428985.1 uncultured Gemmatimonadaceae bacterium
CCTCCATCATCGGTTCGTCGGCCACGCTGGTGGCCGTCCTGCTTGCGTCAGGGTTCAGCGCCGCACGTCATGAACATGGCGCTCCACAGGACGCCTCGCCTCGGCCAGCCGTCACCGCGTCGGTCTCCGGCCGCGTCGTCATCCTCGAGCGCGAAGGCGAGACGACGAACGACCTCGGCAACGCGGTGATCTACCTCGTGCCGCTCGACACCGCCGCGCCGACGCCGCGTCCTGTCGCGACGTCGATCGCGATGAACGGTCGCGCGTTCGTGCCGCGGCTGCGCGTCGTCACGCCCGGAAGCCGCGTCGCGTTCCCGAACCAGGACCCGTTCAGCCACAACATCTTCTCGACGACGAAGGGCGCGATGTTCGACCTGGGGACGTATCCCTCCGGCAAGTCGAAGGACGCGCGCTTCCGCCAGGCCGGCGTCTTCCCCGTCTACTGCAACATCCACCCGCGCATGACGGCGCTCGTCGTCGTCGCGCCGACGGCGTGGCACACGCAGGCGGGGAACGACGGGCGCTGGTCGATCCCGAACGTGCCCCCCGGCCGCTATCGCCTGCATGCGTGGCACGAGCGCGCGACCGAGATGACCGCCGAGATCGCGATCCCTGCCTCCGGCCTCACCGGCGTCGCGACGCAGCTCGACGCGCGCGGCTTCAAGTTCACGCAGCACAAGAACAAGTTCGGCAAGGCGTACGACAAGACCGGGAAGGACCGGTACTGACGAGTACTGACGAGTACTGACGACGTCCCGCGCCGGTGAGCGCGCGGCGCACCCCTCTCCCTCGACCACTCGTGAAGCGCGGCCTCGGCCTCACCCTCAAGATCTTCCTCGGCACGGCGCTCGTCGTCGTCGCGATCCTCGGCATGACGCTCGCGGTCACGTCGCGCTCGGCGAACCGCGCCGCCGACGCGGCGGTCGACCGTGTGCTCGTCGCCGGACGCGAGGGCATCTCCGTCCGGCTCCGCGCGAACGGTGCCTCGCTCGCGAACTCGCTCGGCGTCTTCGCGTCGAACCCGGCCTTCCGTTCGCTCGTCGAGAGCCGTCGCCTGAACGACGTACTCGATCAGGCCATCGTCGCGCAGGAGGAGCTCGAGGTCGCGTGGGTGCAAGTGATCGACGCGAGCGGCATGCGCATGGTCAAGAGCGACGAGCCGGGCGCGGAGGAGATCGACGTGACCGGTTCGCCGACGGTGCGCGGCGCCCTCGAGGGGGACACGATCGTCGCCTTCGGCGTGAGCGGCGACACGACGCTCGTGCAGATCGCGGCGATCCCGCTCGAGGGCGCGAGCGACCGGCGAGTGCTCGGTGCGATGATGGTCGCGAAGCCGATCGATGCCACCCTCGCGATGGACATCAAGCAGCAGGCGGCGACCCAGCTCGAGGTCGCGTTCTACATGCTCGACACGCTCGGCGCCCCGGTCGTCTATGCCTCGACGCTCCCCGAGCGGACCGACGATGCGCAGGTCGAGGAACTGATCGCCGCGTCGACGGACTCGGCCGGCACCGACGCACGACGCGAGATCGATCTCGCCGGCGTGCACTACGTGGCACTCGGTGACCTGCTGCGCTCGGCGGGGGACACCCCGCTCGGCGGTTTCCTCCTGCTCAAGGACCGCGACGTCGAGTTCGCGGCATTCACCGAGCTGCAGCGCACGATCCTGCTGAGCGGCGCGCTCGGCCTCGTCGTCGCCGCGCTGCTCTCGCTGCTCGTCGCGCGGTGGGTCACGAAACCGGTGAGCAAGCTCGTCGACGCGACACGCCGCGCGGCCGAGGGCGATTACCAGGCCGAGATCCCCGCGACGACGAACGACGAGATCGGAACGCTTGCGACCGCGTTCCGGATGCTGCTCGCCGACCTGCGGCAGAAGCAGGAACTCGTCGAGTTCCTCAGCAGCGCCGATCAGGCGAAGACGGTCCAGCTGAAGCCGATGTCGGAGACGTCGGGGCAGCGGCTCGCCGAGCAGGGGATCCAGCCGGGCATGCGCTTCGCGAACCGCTACGACGTGAAGGACATCCTCGGTGTCGGTGGCATGGGGATGGTCTTCCGCGCGGTCGACACCGAGCTCGGCGAGACGATCGCGATTAAGACGCTCAAGCAGGAGTTCCTGAGCCAAGGCCCGACGGCACTCGAGCGGTTCAAGGGCGAGATCCGCCTCGCGCGTCGCATCTCGCACCGCAACGTCGTGCGCACGCACGACCTTGGCGAGGTGTCGGGCGTCTATTTCATCACGATGGAGTACGTCGAGGGCAAGTCGCTCAAGGAGTTGATCCGCTCGCGCGGACGGCTGCCGGTGAACGTCACGCTCTCCGTGGGCAAGCAGCTCGCGCGCGCGCTCGAGGTCGCGTACGAGCAGGGGATCATCCATCGCGACATCAAGCCACAGAACATGGTCGTCGAGCCCGATGGCGTGCTCAAGGTCATGGACTTCGGCATCGCGCGGCTCGCGGCGCGGCCGGCCGAGAGCGGCGTGACGCAGGCGGGGGCGATCATCGGCACGCCGGAGTACATGGCGCCGGAGCAGCTTTCGTCCTCGGACGTGGACCACCGCATCGACATCTACGCGGCCGGCTGCGTCCTCTTCGAGTGCCTCACCGGCCGACCGCCCCTCACCGCGGACACGCCTTATCAGATCGTCGCGAAGTTGCTCGAGGACGTGCCCGACCGCGCGCGATCGGTCAACCGTGAAGTCCCGGCGACGCTTGACGACCTCGTCGCGAGCGCGCTGGAGAAGGATCCCTCGCGCCGGCCGCAGTCGGCGCTGGAACTTCACGACCGGTTGGCGGCGATCGGCTAGCGTTCGCGCGCTTTGAGCCGCGAGTAGGGACGTCCGTTACACCCCGTGCGCGGCGTCTCGGGCCGCGCGATGCGCGTCGCCTCGGCAGCCTCGCGCGTCGGCGCGTCGTACGCACTGAAGCAGAACGCCCAAGTCCAGGGCGGCATGCCGTCGAGCATCACCCAGTCGATGCGCGTCCAGCGTGCCGGTGCGCTCGTGTTCGCGCTGTCGTTCTGCGCGATGAGAAAGCGACCGGCTGAGTCCCACATCACGATCCGGTACCGCGCCACCGTGCCTTGGCGCCACTCGGTCGCGCTGACGGTATGCATGCCGCCGTAATCGTCCTCGAACGCACCGGTCGGGAACGGTGGGCTGGGCCGCGGCTCAGGCGATCCGACCGGTGCCGTCGCACACGCTGTGACGAGCGCGAGCGCCAGCGGGAACGTCCGGCGGAGTGGCTGGTTCGTGAAGGACATGGGGACCGGAAGGGAGCCCGAACCTTCGCCACCGTCGTCCCTGCGGGCAACCCACGGCGTCGATTAGATTCCACGCATGTCCAACGAGCCCATCGCGAGCGTCTTCAACGACGCCTATGCCGCCGAGCAGTTCGAGCGGTATCGCCGGGATCCGTCCTCCGTCGAGGAGTCCTGGCGCCAGTTCTTCCGCTTCGCCGAAGAGGCGATGGGAGGAATGCGCGGGCAGGCACCGACCGCGGCGGCCGGCGCCCCGTCGCCGGCGCAGGACGAGGACTACGCGCGCAAGGTCGCCGGGGCTGCGCGTTACACGAACGCGATTCGGCAGTTCGGGCATCTCGCGGTGCAGATCGATCCGCTCGGTACGCCGCCGCCGGGCGCGCCGGAGCTGACGCCGGAGTTCCACGGCATCAACGAGGGCGACCTCGACGGCATCAGCGGCGCCGCGCTCGGCTTCCCACACCTCGCGACCGCGCGCGACGTCGCGGAGCGCCTGCGCAAGCGCTACTGCTCGAACCTCGCCGTCGAGGTGAGTCACCTCGGCACTGAGGACGAGCGTGCGTGGTTCCGTCAGATCTTCACCGAGGAGCAGCTCACGAAGCCCCTCGGCGCCGATGAGAAGAAGGCGCTGCTGCGCCGGCTCACCGAGGTCGATGGCTTCGAGCGCTTTCTTGGAAAGGCGTTCGTCGGGTACAAGCGCTTCTCGATCGAGGGCACCGACGCGCTGGTGCCGATGCTCGATGCGGCGATCGAATCGTCGGCCGCCGCCGGCGCACGGCATGTGGCGCTCTCGATGGCGCACCGCGGCCGCATCAGCGTGCTCGCGCACGTGCTTCAGAAGCCGATCCCGCTGGTCCTCGGCGAGTTCCAGGGGCGCCACGGCCACCTCGCCGATGCTTCGACCGGCGACGTGAAATACCACCTCGGCTTCCAGACGAAGAAGCAGGTGCAGGCGGGTCAGGTCACCGTCACGCTCGTGCCGAACCCGAGCCACCTCGAGATCGTGAACCCGGTGCTCCAAGGTCAGGCGCGCGCGCTCCAGCGCGGGCCCGATGGACGCCAGACGGACGAGAAGCGCGTCGTGCCGGTCTGCATCCATGGCGACGCCGCGTTCCCGGGCGAGGGTATCGTCGCCGAGACGTTCAACCTCTCGCGACTCCGCGCGTACCGCACCGGCGGCACGCTGCACATCATCGTCAACAACCAGGTCGGCTTCACGACCGATCCGAACGACGCACGCTCGACGCGTTACGCGAGCGACATGGCGAAGGGCTTCGAGATGCCCATCATCCATGTCAACGCCGACGACGCCGAGGCGTGCATCATCGCCGTGCGCATCG
>CAYSAR010000157.1:4605-5737 GCA_964428985.1 uncultured Gemmatimonadaceae bacterium
TTCCTCATCGATCTCGTCGGCTACCGCCGCTGGGGCCACAACGAGGGCGACGAGCCGACATACACGCAGCCGGTGCTCTACGAGAAGGTGCGCGCCCATCCGACGCCGCGTCAGGCGTGGGGCGCGCGCCTCGTCTCCGAGGGCGTCGCGACGCAGACCGAGGTCGATGCGATCGATCAGGAGATCCTCGCGGCGTACCAGGCGGAGTTCGAGCGCTCGAAGGCGGAGGAGGAGCCGCATCACGAGCCGCATGGCGGCGAGGAGCCGACCGCGCACGCCGACACGGCGGTGCCGGCGGACGTGCTGACGCGCTACAACGACGCGCTGCTCGAATATCCGTCCGACTTCAACCCGCACCCGCGCCTCGCGAAGCAGCTCGAGCGCCGGCGCGCCGCGCTCGGAAGCGAGGGTGGCATCGACTGGGGCCACGCCGAGACGCTCGCGTTCGCGTCGATCCTCTCCGAGGGGACGCACATCCGCTTCAGCGGGCAGGACGTCGAGCGCGGCACGTTCTCGCACCGCCATGCGGTGCTCAGCGACGTGGGCACCGGGCGCAAGCACGCGCCGCTCGCGCATCTCTCCGGCGCGCAGGGGACGTTCGAGATCTACAACTCGGCGCTCTCCGAGACGGCGGTGCTCGGCTTCGAGTACGGCTACAGCGTCACGCGGCCAGACACGCTCGTGCTCTGGGAAGCGCAGTTCGGCGACTTCGCGAACATGGCGCAGCCGATCATCGACCAGTTCATCGCGTCGGATCGCGCGAAGTGGGCGCAGGACTCGGGGCTCGTCCTGCTACTGCCGCACGGCTACGAAGGGCAGGGTCCGGAGCACTCAAGCGCGCGGCTCGAGCGCTTCCTCCAGCTCTGCGCCGAGTCGAACCTGCGCGTCGCGTACCCGAGCTCGCCGGCGCAGTACTTCCATATCTTGCGCCGCCAGGTGAAGCTCGCGCAGCGCCGTCCGCTCGTGCTCATGCAGCCGAAATCGCTGTTGCGCCTCGCGCAGGCGACGTCGCGCCTCGAGGATCTCGCGACGGGCGAGTTCCGTGTCGTGATCGATGACCCGACGGCCGAGGGCCGGCGCGAGCTCGTGAAGCGGCTCGTGTTCTGCACCGGCAAGGTCTACTACGACATCA
>CAYSAR010000158.1:0-5713 GCA_964428985.1 uncultured Gemmatimonadaceae bacterium
GGCCTCGATGCGCGTCTGGTGATCGTGGCCGTTGAGCACGAGGTCGGCGCCGGTCGCGAGCGCCTCGTCGATGCCCGCCGCCCTGTTCACGAGGCCCCAGCGGTTCGAGAGGTCGCCGCGCAGGAGGTTGTGATGGAACGCGAGCACCTTGAGGTCGCCCGCCGGCGCGGCGGCGAACTTCGCGCGCGCCGCCTCCCACTGCTCCGGGCGCACCGCGCCCACGACCGACAGATCGCGCGGACGCGTCGTCAGCGTGTACGGCTGGATGCCATGGCACGAGTTGATGCCGACGAGCGTGACGCCCGGCACCTGGAGCGTCGGCTCGAGCTCGTCGTTGATCCACTTGCGATAGCCGCGGAACATCGGCCAGCGAAGCCCGAGCCCGACGGGCTTCCACCACCACGCGACATCGTGGTTGCCGGGGATCGTGAACACCTTCGCGTGCTTCCGCGCGCGCGCGAGGAACGCCGCCGCGTCGCGGAACTGCCCGCGGAAGTTGCGCTGCGTCAGGTCGCCGACGATCGCGACGACATCGTACCGGCCCGCTTCGATGCGGCGCGCAATCGCCTCGACGTAGCGTGCGATCGCGTGTCGCCCGAAGTGGATATCCGACGCCTGGAGGATCCGCAACGCGCCTGGCGCCTCGCCCAACGCCTAGGCGCCGAGCCGCTTGATCACGGCGTCGGTGTACTCGTCGGTGCCGGCCGTGCCGCCGACGTCGCGCGTGACGGTCTTCCGCTCGCGCAGCACCGACTCGATTGCCCTGCGGATGCGGTTCGCGCGCTCGATCTCGCCGATGTGGTCGAGCATCTGGCAGCCGGCGAGCATCACCGCCGTCGGGTTCGCGATGCCCTTGCCCGCGATGTCGGGCGCCGTGCCGTGCACCGCCTCGAAGATCGCCGCGTCATAGCCGATGTTCGCACCGGGCGTGAGCCCGAGTCCGCCGACGAGCCCCGACGTGAGGTCGGAGAGGATGTCGCCGAAGAGGTTCGTCGTCACGAGCACGTCGTAGCGCTCGGGGCGCATCACGAGGTCCATCGCGCAGGCGTCGACGATGCGGTCGTCGCTCTCGACCTTCCCCTCGTACGCCTTCGCGACCTGCCGACCCACATCGAGGAACAGCCCCTGCGAGTACTTCAGGATGTTCGCCTTGTGGACGATCGTGACCTTCTTGCGGCCGTTCTTGACCGCATACTCGAATGCGTAGCGGATGATGCGTTCGGCTCCGTGCCGCGAGACGACGGCCATCGACTGCGCGACGGCATGCGGGTCCTCGCCGACCTTCACGTAGTTCTCGATGCCGACGTAGAGCCCTTCGGTGTTCTCGCGCACGAGCACGATGTCGACGTTGTCGAACCGCCCGCCGTTCAGCATGGTGCGCGCCGGACGCAGGTTCGCGTACAGGTCGAACTCCTTGCGCAGCGCGACGTTGATGGAGCGGAAGCCGCGGCCGACCGGCGTCTCGAGCGGGCCCTTGAGCGCGAGCTTCGTGCGCTTGATCGACTCGACCGTCGCTTCGGGGAGCGGGTCGCCATGCTCACGCACCGCGCCCATGCCGGCGGCCTGCCGGTCCCACGTGAACTTCGCGCCTGAGGCCTCGAGGAGGCGGACGGTCGCATCGACGATGGAGGGACCGATCCCATCACCTGGGATCAGCGTCACGTCGAGCGGAGTCTTCATGTGGTCCATCGATGGTTCGTTCGAAAGAGGGTGTTGCGGTGCTCGGACGGCTACGGTGCCATCACGAGGTCGGCGACGCGCATCGCGACCGACTCCACGAGCCGCTCGCCTCCCGTCGCCGTGCGGTCCGCGAACCACACGATGCGTCGCGTGCGGACGTCGACGAGCACGAGCCGGAGCACGGCATCGGCGCCGTCGGCGCGCAACTCGACGGGGATGAGCGCGTAGCGGGTGTCCCCCAAGGCGGCGAGCGGGCGCAGGTTGTCGCCGACGACGGCGGGGATCGGGTCGCCGGGCTTCGGCTCCACCGACCGCCAGCGCGCGACGCCGAGCGCGTACGGGTCACTCGCGAACGTCGGGTTGCGCTTCGCGCTCCGGACGACATCCCCCGCGTACGCCCAGCGCGAGCCCAAGCCGCGTGCGCGCAGTTCCTCGGCGATCGCCGAATCGGCGGCGACGCGCACCGTCGCCCAGGTCACCGCCTTGCTCCACGCGGTGGTGTCGGCGCGCCAGAGCTGGATCGGCATGATCGCGACACGCATGCCGGTGAACGGCGTGAGCGGCGGCGCGGCGGCCGCTGGCGCCTCCTGCGCGGCGACGAGGGACGCACTGCCCACGACCAAGGCGAGCGCGGCGCACGCGGCGGTCGGTGCAGCGAGCGCGACGCACGCGAAGGCGCGCGACGCACGGCGGCGGACGGAGCGCACGCGGGGACTCGGGAAAGTCATCGGCACGGGGGGCAAGGCATGAAAGGTAAGCGAGCGACGGCGCTCCCTGTACCGACGACCGAGCGCGACCCGCGCTTCGCCGACCCTCGCGTGGGGCACGCGGAACGAGTAGAATCGCCCGCGACCGTCAACCCGGATCCCTGATGCCCCGTTGGCTCTCGGCCCTCCTCTGGGCCGCCATCTCCCTCCTCGGCGCCGGCGCCTTCGCGTACCTGGGACTCAAGCGCGGCGAGACCATCAGCGCCGCGTGGCTGCTGACCGCGGCGATCTGCACGTACGTCGTCGGTTACCGGTTCTACAGCCGCATCATCGCCGCGAAGGTGTTCGCGCTCGACGCGATGCGCATGACGCCGGCCCAGCGACTCTCCGACGGCCGCGACTACGTGCCGACGAACCGGTGGATCGTCTTCGGCCACCACTTCGCGGCGATCGCCGGCCCGGGCCCGCTCGTCGGTCCGACGCTCGCGGCGCAGTTCGGCTATCTCCCCGGCGCGCTCTGGATCATTATCGGCGTCGTCATCGGCGGCGCGGTGCAGGACATGGTCATCCTCTGCGCCTCGGTGCGGCGCGAGGGCAAGTCGCTCGGCCAGATGGCGAAGGACGAGATCGGCCCGGTCGCCGGCTACACCGCGCTCGTCGCGGTGATGGGGATCATGATCATCCTCATCGCGGTGCTTGCGCTCGTCGTCGTGAACGCGCTGCGGCAGAGCCCATGGGGCACGGTCACGATCGGACTCACAATCCCGATCGCGATCCTGATGGGCCTCTACCTCAAGTACCTGCGGCCCGGCCGCGTGCTCGAGGTGAGCGCGATCGGCATCGTGCTGTTGATCCTCTCGCTGTACGCCGGTCGGTGGGCGGCCGAGCATCCGGTGCTCGGCCCGATGTTCACGCTCGATGGCGTCGCGCTCGCGTACAGCGTGATGGTTTACGGCTTCGCGGCGAGCGTGATCCCCGTATGGTTGCTCCTCGCGCCTCGTGACTATCTCAGCGCGTTCGTGAAGATCGGCGTCGTCGTCGCGCTCGCGGTCGGCATCGTGCTCGTGCTCCCGCCGATCCAGATGCCGGCGGTCACGCCGTTCATCGATGGCACCGGCCCGGTCTTCGCCGGCAAGGTCTTCCCGTTCGTGTTCATCACGATCGCCTGCGGCGCGATCAGCGGCTTCCACGCGCTCATCGCGAGCGGCACGACGCCGAAGCTGCTCGAGAACGAGAAGGACGCGCGCTTCATCGGCTACGGCGGCATGCTCACCGAGTCGCTCGTCGCGATCATGGCGCTCATCGCCGCCTGCGTGTTGACGCCGGGCGTTTACTTCGCGATCAACGCGCCGGCGGGAATCATCGGCACGACGGTGGAAGGCGCCGCGCAGGTCATCGCGACCTGGGGTTTCGTGCTCGACCCGGCCGAGCTCACTGCGCTCGCCGATCAGGTGCAGGAAGGGACGCTGCTCTCGCGCACCGGTGGCGCGCCCTCACTCGCCGTCGGCATGGCGAAGATCTTCGCCGACGTGCTCGGCGGCACGAACGCGATGGGTCTCTGGTACCACTTCGCGCTGATGTTCGAGGCGTTGTTCATCCTGACGACCGTCGACGCCGGCACGCGCGTCGGGCGGTTCATGCTGCAAGACATGCTGCGACATCTCTACGAGCCGCTCGGCCGCATCTCGTGGTATCCGGCGGTCGTCATAACGAGCGCGATGTTCGTCGCGATGTGGGGATACTTCCTGTATCAGGGCGTCACCGACCCGCTCGGCGGCATCAACTCGCTCTGGCCGCTGTTCGGCATCGCGAACCAACTGCTCGCGACGATCGCGCTCTGCGTCGGCACGACGATCATCATCAAGATGGGCAAGGCGCGCTACGCGTACCTGACGATCCTGCCCATGATCTGGCTCGTCATCGTCACGATGACGGGCGGATTCATGAAGATCTTCTCCGCCGATCCGAAGATCGGATTCCTCGCGCACGCCCAATGGGTGCAGGCCCAAGTCGCGAGTGGCGCGATGGCGGACGCGGCCGGTGCTGCGCGGTTGGTGTTCAACGACCGGTTGGATGCGGGGGTCGCGGCGTTCTTCATGCTGGCGGTCGCGGTGATTCTTGTTGAGTCGGTGCGGGAGTGGAGTGCCGTGCTGTCCGGACGGAAACCGGTCGTTTCGACTGAGGTTCCCTATACGGCTCGTGCTTGATTCGGGGAATGCTTACTTCGGTACGGAGGCCGCGATGGGGGTTGGGATGCCGGGTTCGGGAGGATGATGCGGCACGGCTGGGAAACCGGTGCTGGATGCTGGGATAGGGTCGTCCTCCCGAACCCGGCATCCTAGACCCCACCGCGAACTCCGTACCCGGCTGTTTCCTTGATCCATCTCCGCGCACTCTCGCTCTCCGCGTCACAGCAAGACGGATATCCGTTCTCCGTCCCCGCGGTGCGATCGACCCGCGAGCTGCGATTCGGGACGTCCGTCACCTTCCTCGTCGGCGAGAACGGCTCCGGCAAGTCCACGCTCCTCGAAGCCCTCGCCGTGAAATGCCGCATGCCCGCGGTGGGCAGCGAGGACATCGCGGACGACGACACGCTGCGCCACGCGCGCACGCTCGCGAAGGCGATGAAGCTGGCCTGGACGCACCGCGCGCTCCGTGGCTTCTTCCTCCGCGCCGAGGACTTCTTCGGCTTCACGAAGCGTCTCGCGATGGAGCGTGCGCAGTTCAAGCAACGACTCGCCGAGATCGAGGACGAGTATCGCGACCGCAGCGACCACGCGAAGACACTCGCGATGGGCCCGATCCGCGGGTCGCTCACGGCGATGCAGCGGTCGTACGGGCAGGACCTCGACGCGAACTCGCATGGCGAGAGTTTCCTGAAGCTCTTCCAAGCCCGCTTCGCGCCCGATGGGCTGTATCTCCTCGACGAACCCGAGGCGCCGCTCTCACCGACTTCGCAGCTCGCGTTGCTCGCGATGATGCAAGAGATGGTGGCCCAAGGAGGGCAGTTCATCGTCGCGACACATTCGCCGATTCTGCTCGCCTATCCGGGGGCGACGATCATCTCGTTCGATTCGCAGCCGCCGTCCATCGTGCCGTATCAGGAGACGGAGCATTTCCGGGTGACACGAGACTTTCTGCTGGCGCCCGAGAGATATCTGCGGCATCTCAGCTCATCGTGATTCGCGGGTGCGAGGATCGACTGGGTGCGGAGTCCGCAGTGGGGGTAGGGATGCCGATTCGGAAGGATGATGCCGGGACAGGGAAACCGATGCTGGATGCTGGGATAGGGTCCCACCCCCAGCATCCAGCATCGGTTTCCCTAC
>CAYSAR010000159.1:0-5706 GCA_964428985.1 uncultured Gemmatimonadaceae bacterium
GGTCGCCCTCGGTCGAGATGACCGAGACGCCGACGGAGTTCGTGGTGGTGGCGGAGCTGCCGGGCATCTCGCCCGAGGCGGTCGAGGTGCAGGTGGGCGATGGCATCCTCACCCTCAAGGGCTCGAAGACCGATGAGCGCAAGGTCGACGACAAGGAGCGCCGCTACCATCTCTGGGAGCGCGAGTACGGCAGCTTCGAACGCTCGTTCCGATTCCCCGCCGAGGTCGACGAGTCGAAGGTCGAGGCGACGCACGCGAATGGCGTCCTGCGCGTACGGGTGCCGAAGTCCCCCGACCAGCCGCCGACACGTCGGACGGTGCCGATCGGGACGCGCTAGTCGATCGACGGATCGTGGGTCGTGGCCACGGGCCTCAATACCCGAGCGCGCGGAGGTGCGCACGGCCCGCCTGCGCCGCGGCCCATGGGTCCGCCGGATCGTCCTGCTCGACGAAGACGTTGGTGACGCGGTTCGCGAGGGCGACCTCGAGCAGCGGCTTCCACTGGATGACGCCGCTGCCGATGTCGCGCTGTTCGTGCGCCGGCGGACCGGACGAGTCCTTAAGGTGCAGGTACTTGATGCGGTCCTTGTGCGCCTGGAGCAGCGCGAGCGGCTGGAAGCCCGCCTTGAACGCCCAGAAGCAGTCGAGCTCGATGTCGACGTAGTTCGGGTCGCTCTCGCTGACGAGGATCTCGAAGCCCGACCGCTCGCCGAAGCGCTGGAACTCGAAATCGTGGTTGTGATACCCGGTGCGCACGCCTTGCGCGGCGGCCTTCGCGCCGGCGGCGTTCAGCGTCGCGGCGACGCGCTTCCAGTCATCGGCCGTGCGACGCTGCTCGGGCGGCGTCCAGGCGACGAGCACCGACTTGTGCCCCATCGTCGCGGCGCGATCGAGCAGTGCGGGGAGCCGATCGTCGGCGAGATCGCTCGAATCGATGTGGGCGGCGGGACTCGTGAGGCCGTGGCGATCCATGACCGCGCGCAGCTGCTTCGGCTCGAGGCTCCAGTTCCCCCACCACTCGATCTCGTCGTAGCCGAGCTCGGCGAGGCGCGCGAGCGTGCCCTCGGGATCGGTGCGCATCTGCGCGCGCATCATGTAGAGCTGCACGCCGACGCCGCGTAGCTGGGGCGCGGCGGTGCGGCGCTCGGACGGCGCGCATCCGACCGCGGAGAAGGCAGGCGCGAGGGCCGAGGCGCCCAGCGCGAGGAAGAGGTCCCGGCGCGTGATCATGCGGAGAACCTACGACGCGTGCGCGGCGGGGTCCACCTTCGCGAGCGCGGGACCCGGCTGCGCCGTGTACTTCGACGGGACGAGCGCCATCTCCGGCTCGTAGTGCTTCATGAGCGCTGGCAGGTCTCGCGCGAGGTCGCCGGTGGTCGTGAATGGTGCGTGGAGCCGGACCTCACGCACGGAATAATCGAAGACGACCGGGACGATCGGCACGCCCGCCTGGTGCGCGATCCAGTAGAAGCCCGTGCGCCAGGTGTGCGTCGCCTTGCGCGTGCCCTCGGGTGCGAGCACGGCGATGATGCGATCGCTGCGATGGATCAGCTCCGCGGTCTGCGTCACGACATCGGTCTTGCCCCCGCGCTCCACCGGCACGCCGCCCAGCCATCGCATCAACACCCCGAGCGGCCCCTTGAAGAGCGTGTGCTTCGCGAGGAACGTCCCCTGGATCCCGAGCGCGTACATCGCCTGGAGACCGACGAGGAAATCCCAGTTCGACGTGTGCGGCGCGACGACGAGCACGAACTTGCGCAGGTCGGGAAAGGGCTCGCCCGAGAAGCGCCAGCCCGTCGCGCGCATGAAGCCCATCGCCGCCGTGCGCATGAACCAGTTGCCGCGCGGCGCGACGTTCGCCGTGATCACGGGGACGTTGAGGCGTCCGCCGCGGCGCGCGACCGGGCTCGCGACGGGACGCGTCTCGCTCACGCCTGCACCTCGAACTCGCTCGTCGAGCGCCCCCACCGCTCGGCAAGCCCGCCGAGCACGCGCCAGCTCACGACGCCGAGCGCGACGAGGAGTGCGCCGACGATGGCGAAGATGAGCGCCCAACGCGGCGCGCCGGCGCTCGTGCGCACGGACTCGACGAGCAGACCCCCGGCGATGGGGCCCGTGAGGAAGCCGAACGACCCCGCGACCTGGAAGACGCCGAAGAGCCCTTCGCCCGCGCCATGCCGCGCGAACTCGCTCACGAGTACGAGGCTCGGCGCGAACATCAGGGCGCTCAGCACGCCGGAGAGGATCATCGCTACGGGAAGCAGGCCGAGGGGGAGCACGCCATAGCTCGCGTACACGAGCCCGAAGAGGACGTTCGCGGCGATGATCGGGCGGAACCAGCCGACGCGATCGGTGAGCTTCCCGGCGGGCCAGCAGAGCGCGGCGAAGGGCAGGAGGAAGAGCGACATGAGCATGCCGCGTGTCGCGGCGTTCACGCCGTGCACCTCGGTGAGGAAGAGCGTGAACGTCGACACGAACACCCCGATGAGGAAGCGGTCGGCGAAGCCGTACGCGAGCGGCATCCAGCTCGCGAGCTGGCGGCGGTCCCACTGGTAGCGCGAGGAATGCGGCGCGTCGGGTGCGGCCGAGGGGCGCACCGCGAGTGCCGCGAGCGACGCCGCGACGAGCAGGACCGCGCCGACGGTGTAGACGAGCATCGGGTCGCGGTCGATCAACACGCCGCCGAGCGGCGCACCGACGCCGACGCCCACCATGAGCGCCGACGCGACGACGCCGAGCGAGGCGCCGCGGCGACGGCCACCGGCGCGGTTCGCGGCGATCATGAGAAACGTGACCGCCGGCAGGTGCATGAACCCGTCGACCGCCCGCCACGCGAAGAGCGCGCCGAGCGAATCGGCCTCGCGCATGCCGATGAACGCGGCCGCATTCACGAGGAGCAGCGCCGGGACCCAGGCGCGCGCAAACGGGAAGCGACGCTGGAGCACCATCGCGAACGGCACCGCGACGACGCCGGCGAGTTGGTTGAGCGAGACGAAGAGGTGCGCCTGGAACCGCGTCCCGCCATGCGCCGTGATGACGAGCTCCTCGAGGCCCGGCACGAGGAGCGTGATCGGGACGAGGGTGAGGAAGGTAGCGAGGGCGATAAAGCGGAGGCTGCGTTGCACGCCTGAAGTTAAGAGCGCGGGAACTGCAGGTGGCAGAGGGCAGGTGGCACTGCGTGAATCGACGCCTCGTCGCTACTGGTCACTGCCAGCTGCCCTCTGCCACCTGCTACCTGTCGTTCACCGGAACCCGTCCTCGTAGAGCTCCGCCAACCTCCGCAGCGTCGTTGAGTAGTCCCCCGTTCGCTCCGCGACCTCGAGCGACGACGCGAACTCGGGCGTGATCCCCGGCGCGCCGGCGAGGGTCTTGCCCAGCGGCTGCGACGTGAGCGCGCGTTCGTCGAAGCGCCGCACGTGCGCGATGAGGGCGGGGCTCCCCGAGGCGCGCACGGCGAACGTGGCGGCGCGGCCGAGCGGGAGTCCCGCTTCGATTGCCGTCGCGAGCGCGCGCGCAAGTCGCGCGCGCACGTACTCGGGACGCCGTTGGAACGCCTGCGCGCGACCCGCGAGCAGTGTCCCGCCGAACGTCGCCCACGCGATGAGACCCATGACGACGATCGCCGCGTACGCGCGCGCCTGTCCCATGAACACGAGCGGCAGCGGCGCGATGAACGTCGCGACGAGGCCCACGAACATCGGATACGCCATGCGCTTCTTCACGGCGAGCATCATACGGTACTGCGTGAAGAAGAACTTGCCGAGCGCGCCGAGCGTCTGCTCGAGCGTCCCCGACTCGTGGCCGAGCGTGAGCAGTGCGGCTTCGAACGGTTCGAAGTGGCCCGGCTTGCGGCGCACGAGGCGCGCGACGTCCTCGCCCTTCGTCGTGCCCTCGAGGAGATACGCGCGCGCCGCCGCCGTGAGGCCGCGCGTCGGTCCGATCGTCGAGAGGATCGCCGGGTGTGTGAGGCCGGCGGCGACGCCGGCGCGCCAACTGCGATAGAACTCCGAGCGATCGCGGCCGTCGTCGAACGCGCGCAGCACCGCGACGAGCGACGGCATCAGTGCGCGACGTTCGGAGCCGCTGCCGGTACGACGGTCGCCGCGTGCACGCGCTGGTAGCGACGCAGCGACCAGATGCCGAGCGCCGGTCCCACGGCGAGCAGCGCGAACGCGCCCTCCCACCCCATGCGTGCCACGAGCGGCGGGATCGCCTGGATCGTCAACGTCGTCAGCAGGAAGCCGAGCGAGACCTGCACCGTCAGCGCGGTGCCGACCGCGTGCGGCGGCACGCTCTCGGTCACGAGCACCGAGAACTGCGCCGAGTCGGCGATGACGAAGAAGCCCCACGCCAAGGCGAGCGGCGCGAGGACGAGCGGCGAACGCCCGAACGCGAGGCCGATGAGCAGCGCGCAGCCGCCGCTCAACGCCATCGCGATCATCGCGAGCTTCGCGCGGCCGATGCGATCGGCGACGAGTCCGCCCCACACGCACCCGATACCGCCGACGGCGATCGTCGCGAACGCAAGCACGCCGACCCACGGCGCCTCGCCCGCTGTCGCGTCGCCGCCGCTCGACGCGACGGCGCTCGCGGCGATGAACGCGGGGATCCAGGTCCAGTAGCTGTAGAGCTCGGCCATGTGGCCGAGGTAACCACCCGTCGCGAGGCGCCAGCGCGGTTCGCGCACGACCGTCGCGACGAGTCCCCACGAGAACGGTCGGGCGGGGAAGGCGTGCGGTCCGTCCGTCCACCAGAGGTGGATGACCGCCGCCGCCGCGAGCGCCGCGAGCGCCGCCGCGAGCACGATGGTCTCCACCGACACGCCGGGGATTGCATGCCAGAGATACGGGCTCGCCTTCCCGATGGTGAGCGCGCCGACGACGGTGCCGACGGCGAGACCGCGGGCCTGGAGGAACCAGGTCGCCGCCATCTTCATCGCCGGGGGATAGACGCCGGCAAGGAAGAACCCGACGGCCGCACGCCCGGCGAGCGCGGTCCCATAGCTCGGTGCGACGATGAGCGCGGCGTTCGCGATCGCGCCGAACAGGGCGGAGAGCGCGAAGAGCCGCCGCGCCGGCACGATGTCGGCGAGGTTGAGCAGCGCCGTGACCGCGGTGCCGACGACGAACCCGAGCTGCACCGCCGTCGCGAGCCCGCCGACCTCGCTGGCCGTGAGTGCCCAGCGGGTCTGCAACTGCGGTGCGACGGCGCTGCCGGCGAACCAGAGCGACATGCCGAACAGCTCGGCGACGGCGACGAGCGAAAGCATCCGCCAGCGCATATCGTTACCGCCGTCCTGCGCTCGTGGATGTGCGGTCGAACGCCCTGGAGACATTGCGTGAAAGATACGGACGCCGAACTCGAGTTGCTCATCCGCTCGCGCTACGCGCTGATCCTCCTCGACACCGCCGAACCCGAGCGGGTCGACGAGCGCCTCGCGCGCATCGCCTCGCGGCTCTCGCTGCCGTTCTACTCGTGGAGTCGCTCGCGCGGACTGCGTCGCGGCATCCAACAAGGCGATCCGTACATCGACGGGACACAGGAGCCGGCGCGCGGCCTCGCGCTCATCGCCGGCGAGGGCGCCGCGATCTACCACTTCCGCGGACTCGGCCCGTTCCTCGACGATCCGCTCGTCACGAGCCACCTGCTCGACGGCGTCGCGCTCTTCGGCGTGCGGCGCGGCGCGATCGTGATCTCCGGGCACGG
>CAYSAR010000160.1:0-5702 GCA_964428985.1 uncultured Gemmatimonadaceae bacterium
GTGCCGAAGCTCGAGGACCAGCCCTGGCCGGCGTTCCCCGCCGACCTCATGTCGATCGCGATCGTCACCGCGACGCAGTGCGACGGCATCATCCTCATGCACGAGAAGATGTTCGAGTCGCGCATGTTCTTCGTCGACAAGCTCGCCGGCATGGGCGCGCGCATCGTGCTCTGCGACCCCCACCGCGCGCTCGTGAGCGGCCCGACGACGTTGCGTGGCGCGACGGTCGAGAGTCCCGACATCCGCGCCGGCATGGCGATGCTCATCGCCGCGCTCTGCGCGAAGGGTACGAGCACGATCAACAACGTCGGCCAGATCGAGCGCGGATACGAACGCATCGACGAGCGGCTCAATGCGCTCGGCGCGTCGATCAAGCGCGTCGGCGGGTGAGGCGCGGCGTCGGCATGGAGACCGCCGTGCTGCCGCCGCATGAGGGCATCGCGCCGCTCGAGGCGATGGGCGTCCGCGCGTTCATCACGACGCGCGACGCGGGCACGTTCGCGTTGCCCGAGGACGGAGAGGACCTCGCGGCCCAGCAGCGCTGGCACGACCTCCAGCGCGCGCTCGATGCGCTCGGCGCGCCGGGACTCGCCTCCGCGAAGCAAATGCACGGGACGCGCGTGCTCGTGCATGGGCCCGTCGACGCGTGGCGCGGGTGGGTCCGCATCGACGGCGCAGACGGCCATGTGCTCACGGGCGGCGGCGCGGCGGCGATCACGATCGCCGACTGCGTGCCGGTCTTCCTGGCGCATCCTTCGGGCGTCGTCGGGCTCGTGCATGCAGGGTGGCGCGGCGTCGCCGACGGCATCCTCGCGAAGGCCGTGCACGCGATGGCCGAGGCGGGGGCAGGGGCCGATGGCATCGTCATGCACTGCGGGCCGTCGATCTGCGGCCGCTGCTACGAGGTCGGTCCCGACGTCTACGAACGCCTCACCGGGTTCGCGACGAAGCGCCCGCGCCAAGTCGACCTGCGGTCGCTCCTCGCCGAACAGGCGAAGGAACTCGGCATCAAGCGGTGGAGCGCGAGTGGCGAGTGCACGAAGGACGACAACGACCGGTTCTTCTCGCATCGCGCGGGCGATGCCGGCCGCCAGGTCGCGGTGATCGTCGCGCCACCGGTCGCGCGCTAAGTAGGTGCGGCGCATCGGCCCTCGTCCTTGACGCCACTCCGGCTACTCCATTAGTGTTGGTGCTGTTGGAGACATTCCGGGTCCGCAGGCGGAGTGTGGGGGAGGTCTCCCCACACTTTTTTGTTCTCTTGAGACTTTGAGCGTCACGTGAACAAGGCGGTCGAAGACGTTGTGGTGGCGGAACTTGCACCACTCGGACTTGAGTTGGTCGAAATGCGGGTCGGGGGGTCGAAGGGACGCCCCGTCCTCGACGTTCGGGTCGACCGGCTGGACCAGGAACGGGTGACGGTGGGGGACTGCGAGCGCGCGTCTCGAGCGATCGAGGCCCGGCTCGACGCCGATCCGTCACTGATCGCTTCGCGCTATGTGCTCGAGGTGTCGTCTCCGGGGATGGAGCGGCCACTGCGGAAGGTGGCCGAGTGGAAGCGGTTCGTGGGACGCATGGCGAGCGTCAACAGCGTCGCGTTGCACGGCCGGCAGGAGGTCCGCATCGTGGGCGTCGAGGGAGAACTCGGCGCCGAGCGCGTGCGGTTGCAGGACCAGAAGGGCAACGAGCACTTGGTCGCGCTGGCGGACGTCACCGACGCCCGTCTCGCGTTCGAGTGGAAGGCTGGGAAGTAGGACGTTCCTTTTCCGACGGAGACCGGGATGGCCGGTTCGGCAGAGATCCTCAACGCGCTGCGTGAGCTCGCGAACGCGAAGCAGATCGAGCGCGACGAACTCCATGAGTTGCTCAAGGACGGCATCCTCGCCGCCCTGGCCAAGAAGCACGGCCCGACGGTGCAGGCCGAGGTGGAGATCGACGATAACAAGGGCGACATCAACATCGTGATCCTCAAGAAGGTGGTCGAGGACGTGACCGACCCCATCACCGAGATCACGGTCGAGGAAGCGCGCTATGAGGACCCCGACTACCAGCCGGGCGACCTCATGGAGATCCCGGTCGACTTCAATGAGTTCGGCCGGTCGGCGGTGCAGGCGGCGAAGCAGCGCATCGTGCAGCGCGTCCGCGAGGGGGAACGCACGAAGATCCGCGACGAGTTCTCGTCGCGGGTCGGCGACCTGCTCTCGGGCGAGATCCAGCAGATCGAGCGCGGCAAGATCGTGCTCATGCTGAACAAGTTCCGCGAGGCCGAGGCGATCATCCCGTATCGCGAGCAGAACCACCGCGAGACGTACTCGCAGGGCGAGCCGATCCGGGCGGTGCTCAAGAAGATCGAGGAGACCCCGAAGGGGCCGCGCCTCATCCTCTCGCGCGCGGATGCGCTCTTCGTGCAGGCGCTCTTCCGCCTCGAGGTCCCAGAGATCCAATCGGGCATCGTCGAGATCCGCGCCGCGTCGCGCGAGGTCGGGAGTCGCACGAAGATCGCGGTCGTCTCTCGCGATGACGGCATCGACCCGGTCGGTGCCTGCGTCGGGCTCAAGGGGTCGCGCGTGCAGGCGGTCGTGCAGGAGCTCAATGGCGAGCGCATCGACATCGTGCCTTGGTCGGCCGATCCGGAGCGCTTCGCGAAGCTCGCGCTCGCGCCGGCGAAGGTCGCGCGCGTCTTCAGCGAGCCGGCGACGAAGACGATCCAGGCGGTCGTCGACGAGGACCAGCTCTCGCTCGCGATCGGCCGCAACGGGCAGAACGTGCGGCTCGCGTCGGAGCTGACGGGGTGGAAGATCGATCTCTACTCGAGCCGCGAGTGGCTCGAGCGGGGCGGCGACATCCCGCTCTTCGCGCCGCTGCCGGAAGAGGACGGCGAGGAGGCCGCCGACGTGCCGCTCGCGGCTATCGAAGGTCTCGCGACCGCGACGGTTGCCGTGCTCGAGGCCGGCGGCTATCGCACGCTCAACGACATCATCGACCTCGAGCGCGAGGACCTGCTGAAGCTGCCGGGCATCGCGCCGGAAGAGGCCGATCGCATCATGGCGATCATCAACGAGTTGACCGAGGACGGCGCCGAGGGGGTGCCGGCGGGGGACACGCCCCCGGACGCGGCGAAGGTGGAGGGCTGACGACGCCGGGCGGCGAGGACGGACGCGAGCGACGCCTGCTCGGCATGCTCGGCCTCGGCATCCGCGGACGATTGGCGATCGTGGGCGTGGATCGCGTGCGCGAGGCGGCGCACGCCGGGACGTTGAAGGTGGCGGTGGTGGCGCGGGACGCCTCGCGACACAGCCGCGAGAAGGTCGGGCGGTTGCTCGCCGCGAAGGGGGTGCCGACGTTGTCGGTCGGCTCGGCGGCGGCGCTCGGTGAGGTGGCGGGACGCGAGTCGACGGCGGTCATCGGCGTCATCGACGCGCAGTTGGCGAAGGGCATTCGCGCGCTCTCCGGCCCGGACGGCGCGGTGCGGTCTTCACGGAGGATGGGTTGACGAAGCTTCGGGTGCAGGAACTGGCGGACGAGTTCGGGATCGCCGCCGACGAGGTGCTGGCGATGCTGCGCGCCATGGACATCGTGGTGCGTTCGCCGGCGTCGCCGCTCGCCGACGACCAGGTCGCGCGGGCGCGCACGCGGTGGGAGCGCGAGAAGCGCACGCGCACGGCGAAGGCGGCTGCCCCGGAGGCGCCCGCCAAGAAGAAGCGCGCCCCCGCGAAGAAGGCGGCCACCGAGACCGCGCCGAAGGCGCCCGCCGCGAAGAAGCGCACCGCCAAGGCGAAGGCCGCGCCCGAGCCCGAGGCCGCGCCCGTCGTCGAGGAGGCGAAGCCGACCACGCGTCGTCGCCGCGCCGCCGATGTCCAGAAGGCCGAGGAAGAGGCGGCTGCCGCTGCCGCCGAGGCCGCCGCCGCCGCCGAGCTCGCCGCACAGAAGGCCGCTGAGGCTGCCGCGATCGCGGCCGCCGCCGCTGAGGAGCGCGCGAAGGCCGAGGAGGCCGATCGCGCCGCCGCGCAGGCGCGCGCCGAGGAGGCCGAGCGTCAGCGCGCGGCCGAGGCCGCCGCACGTGCCGCCGAGGCGACCGCGGCGCCGACGCCCGCCGCGCCCTCGCGTCCCGCCGCGCCCCCGGCCGCGGAGCGTCCGCGCCCACGGCCGGTCGTGCCGTCGGCGCCGCGTCCGCGTCCCGTCACGAGCGGGATGCCGCTCCCGCCGCGCCCAATCGCATCGGCGACGCCGGGAGGCGGACTCGGGGGCGGTCGCCGGGAAGATCGTCGCCCCGGCATGGGCGGTGGCGCCACGACCGGGACCCCGTCGTCCGGCCCGCGTCGCGGCAAGAAGGGCAAGCGCGTCGACCAGGAAGCCGTGTCGGCGAACATCTCGCGCACGATGCGCCAGATGGGAGGCACCGGGACAAAGCGGCGCGGGGCCCGCACCGACGATTCGGCGCGCGAGGAGCTCGCCGCGATCCGCGCCGAGGTCGCCGAGCGCGAGAAGAAGACGATCCGCGTCAACGAGTTCATCACCGTGAGCGAGCTCGCCGAGCTCATGAAGACGCCGGCGACGCAGATCGTTTCGTTCGCGTTCAAGCACCTCGGGTTGATGGTCACCATCAACCAGCGCATGGACTTCGACCAGATCGAGCTCATCGCCAGCGAGTTCGGCTTCATCGCCGTGCGCGAAGAGGACTACGCCGCGTCGGCGGAGGAAGACGTGGTGAAGGACGCCGCGGAAGACCTCAAGCCGCGGCCGCCCGTCGTCACCATCATGGGCCACGTCGACCACGGCAAGACGTCGTTGCTCGACTACATCCGCAAGGCGACGGTCGTCGCCGGCGAGGCCGGCGGCATCACGCAGCACATCGGCGCGTACCACGTCACGCTGCCGAGCAAGAAGACGATCACGTTCCTCGACACGCCCGGCCACGAGGCCTTCACCGCGATGCGCGCCCGCGGCGCGCAAGTGACGGACATCGTCGTGCTCGTCGTCGCCGCCGACGACGCGGTCATGCCCCAGACGATCGAGGCGATCTCGCACGCCAAGAACGCCGGCGTGCCGATCATCGTCGCGATCAACAAGATCGACCTGCCGACCGCGAACGCGATGAAGGTGCGGCAGGACCTGCTCCAGCACGGCGTCGTGCTCGAGGACTTCGGCGGCACCGTGCTCGCGAGCGAGATCTCGGCGAAGAAGGGGACCGGCGTCAACGACCTGCTCGACCAGATCCTGCTCCAGGCCGAGATCCTTGATCTCAAGGCGAACCCCGATCGCCGCGCGACCGGCTCGGTCGTCGAGGCGCAGCTCGACGCGGGCAAGGGCCCCGTCGCGACGATCCTCGTGCAGTCGGGCACGCTGCGCGTCGGCGACGACTTCATCTGCGGCCTCTTCTCGGGTCGCGTGCGCGCGCTGCTCGACGAGCGCGGCAAGCAGGTGAAGGAGGCCGGCCCGGCGATCCCGGTGCAGGTGCTCGGCCTGACCGGCGTGCCGATGGCCGGCGACCAGTTCATCGCCGTCGTCGACGCGCAGGAGGCCCGCGAGATCGCGCAGCGCCGCGAACGGCTCGATCGCGAGGCGCGCAGCCGGCGCACCGCGAAGGGCGCCGTCTCGCTCGAGGAGTTCATGGCGCAGGCGGGCAGCGGCGAGAAGCGGCAGCTCAAGCTCCTCATCAAGGCCGACCAGGGCGGTCCGGCCGAGGCGCTCGCCGACGCGCTCCA
>CAYSAR010000161.1:0-5692 GCA_964428985.1 uncultured Gemmatimonadaceae bacterium
GGCAGTTCGAGCGACTCGAGGGTCTCGAGCCGCTGCGTCCAAGCGCGTTCGTGCGTCCCGTGCTTCGTCATGAACGCATCGAGTCGGTCGAGCTGCACGGCGTCCATCGGCGGCACGACGTCGCCCACCGAGAGCCCGAGCACGCCGAGCGCCTGCGACGCATCGAGCGGGGCACCGCCGATGGTCATGAGCCGCGAGAGTCCGATCGGCCCGTCGCCCGCCGCGATCGTGAGCGTGTCGCCCTCGGCCGCGAGGACCGTTCCCGGCTTCTCCGTGTCGGCGCGTCCCTCGCGCAAACCGCGGGCTCCCGCCTTCCCCGGGACGAGCGCGGCCGTCCGCACGAGCACGACGGCCGACCCCGCGACGACCTTCGCGATCGAGAGCGGGTTCGCGTACTCGCCGAAGTCCAGCGCCCGCGTGAGCGCGACGAGGTCCTTCCCCGACCGGCGGAAGTCGAGCCAGCCGAGCCCGCGCGGCCGATGCCCGCGTCCATGGTACGTGTCGCGGTCGAGCGCATGCGGCTTGTGCGGGATCGCCGCGCGCTCGAGCAGGCCCATCAGTTCGGGGAACGACTCGACGCCCGCTTGGAGGCACCGCGTGTTGAGATCGAACGCGCTGTCCTGCAGGCCGATCGGGAACCGCCGCTGGAGCACGATGTCGCCGGCGTCGAGCCCCTCGGTCATCAGGTGCCACGTGATCCCGAACTCCCGTTCACCGGCCATGAGCGCCCACGCCGGGGCACAGAGTCCGGCGTATCGCGGCAGGGGGCCGTCATGGAAGTTGATCGCGGCGCGTCGCGGCAACGCGAGCACCCCGGCGGGAATCACGTCGAGGTTCGTGATGCTGAGCAGGTAGTCGAAGGGCGCGGCGGCGAGCGCGTCGTGGTAGTCGCTCGGCGAGAGCAGCCGCACGTCGTGCCGGGCGCACCAACCCGCGACGTCGGGTGCCTCGCTGATGATCCCGAGGATGCGGTGGCCCCCGAGCCGGAGCGCGTCGGCGCAGCTCAAGAGCAGGGATTCACCGCCGATGAGGTAGCAGCTGAACGGTCGCGTCGTCATGCGCGGGCAGTGGAGCACATTCGGGGCCGCGCGCGTGATGCACGCATGTCGCAAGGATCAGCCTTGCGAGCGGTGCCTTCTGGTGCGCTGGGGCATATGGCGCGCGCGCGACGTGCGTCGCGAAGGCGTCACGTCGACCAATTGAAGCGCCGCACCTCGACCCGCTCCGCGACGCTCGGCAGCGCGACCGCCCCCACGAACCGTCGCTCCCCCGCGCCATCGAGCGCCTCCGTCGCATCGAGGTGCGCGAGCGTCCACCCGCGGGCCGCCGCGTCGTCACCATCAAGGTGGAGGAAGCGGCAGTCGTCCGGCTCGTGCGTCACCGCGAAGCGGTCGAGCGCATGCCCGAGTCCGGTGCCAAGCGCCTTGATGTACGCCTCTTTTCGCGTCCAGAAGCGATAGAAGCCCTCGACCTGCGCGTCGCCGGTCAACGCAAAGAGCCGATCGCATTCCTCGGGCGCGAAATGCGACTCGGCCACCGCGCGCAAGTCGTCGAGCGGCGTCACCTCCTCGACATCGACGCCGAGCGGCGCGGACCGCGACACGCCGACGAGGGCGCAGCCGCCGGAGTGGCTCAGGTTGAACTCGAGCGCGCCGGCGTGGCGCCCCGCGAGGGCCGGCTTGCCGTGCTCGAGCGTGCGAAACGCGAGGTCGTGTGGCGCCACGTGCAGTTCGCGGGCGAGGATGCGCCGCAGCGCGACACGGCCGGCGAGCCAGCGGTCGCGGACCTTCTCGAACCGGAAGCGTTGGGCGCGTTCGCGCTCCTCCGCCGCGAGCGATTCGATCCCGTCGCCGCGCAGCGCGCGCGGGTCGTCGAGGTCGATCGCCCAGACCGGCACCATCGCTAACGCACGCCGTCGAGCCGCACGAGGAACACCATCACCGCGTTCGGTGGCACCTTCCCCGGCGAGCCGCGCGACCCGTAGGCGTAGCGCGAGGGCACGACGAGCTGACGGGTCCCACCGGTGCGCATGCCGCGGATGCCGAGATCCCAACCGCGGATCACCTGCCCCTCGCCGACCTCGAACGCGAGCGGCTGCCCACCCGGCGGAGTGCGATCGACCTCGGTGCCGTCGGCGAGGTAGGCGATGTATGTCATGAGGACCTCGCGCCCCGGCATCGCCGGCACGCCGGTGCCTTCCTCGACGTCGCGATAATAGATGCCGGTCGGCATGCGGGTCATCGCGAGCAGCACGACGTTGAGGTCCGGCGCGAACGTCGTCGCCTGGAGTTGTTCGTCGCGATCGTCGAGCGCCGCGTCCTCCGACGCGACCTCGCGCGCGGGCGACGCCCCGGGGCGACCGGGGGCGCCGCCGCACGACGCGGTCGCCACCGCACACAGCGCCAGGGCCATCAACTGCCTCCTCGCCTCCCTTCCGAGCCTCATGCGTCTCCTCATGGATGTCGACCAGCTCCCATTCTAACCCCGAATCCCGGGCTTCCGCCCCTCCGTAGGTTCCCCGTGCCGGCTGGACCCACCTTCCCTCAACTCACCGATGCGTCCCACCACGCTGATACTCGCTGCCACACTCCTCCTACCCTCCGTCGGCACCGCGCAGGTCGGCGGCCTCATCAAGCGCGGCGCCGGCCGGGCCGCCGAGCGCGCGGTCGACAAGTCCGTCGACAAGGCGGTCGACAAGTCCGTCGACGGCAAGAAGGCCGCTGCGCCAGCCCCGACGTTCGATGACGAGGTGCTCGAGCTCACCGATGCGCGCATCGACCAGGTCGTGCGCGGCATCAAGGCGTTCAACGCCGCGCGCGCGAAGGCCGACGTGCCCGGTGCCATGAAGGCGTACGAGGCGGCGCAGAAGCGTTCCGCGGACCACTCGACTCGCTACGCCGAGCAGCGCTACGCGTTCGAGGAGAAGAACCGCAAGGTCGAACAGTGCCGCGAAGGGGTCCTCGACGCGCAGCACGACGCGAACCGCGCGCAGATGGACGAGAAGATGAAGGCGATGCAGTCCGATCCCGCGAAGATGCGCGCCATGGCGGCGAAGGCGATGGAGTGGAACCCGCGCCTCGCGCAGCTCCAGTCGAACGGCGACACCACCGCGCTGAAGGACGCGATGCTCAAGATGCAGAAGGAGATGGCCGAGATCGCCGGCGTCACGATCACCGTCGACAGCACGAAGGCCGATGCGAAGTGCGGCAAGCCGGCGCCGGCACCGGCTTGGCTCGTCGCGTGGGACAGCACCGACGCCGAGGCGCGCCGCCTCGGCGAGCGCGTGCGTGTGGCCGAGACGGCGGGTCAGGCCGAGGCCGTCGCCGCGAGCGGACTCACCGAGCGGCAGTTCCACGTCGCGCGCGAGCGCATCGAGGACTTCGTGAACGACGGCAGCATGGGATTCTCGAAGACCGAGCGCACCGCACTCGGCGCGCGGAAGACCGAGCTCAAGGCGTACTTCCCTGCGAACTAGCGTCCGTGCGCTGAGGGTCGCTGGCGCCGTCGCCATCATGGCGGCGGCGCCGGTCGCTTCAGGACGGGCGAACGCGCAGGACGCGCCGGCGCGAGCGACGCTCGCGATCCGCTCGGACTCGGGGAGCACCGTCTTCTGGCGCGCCGCGCACGCGCCGCGTGCCTGGCGTGCGCCGCACCCGTCGGTCATCGGCGCGCTGCGATGGCGACCGACCGCGACGCACGGGGCCGCGTGGACGGAGCTCTCGCTCGAAGCCGGCGGGGAGGCGCGCTTCACGCGCGTCATCATCGTGCGCCTCGATCCGGCGCGCGTGCGTTTCGAGCTCGTGCCGCGCACGCGTGGCGGCATCGCGGACTGGAGTCTCGACGACGCGCCGTCGGATGCGATCATCGCGCTGAACGCCGGCCAGTTCACCGGCTCACTGCCATGGGGCTGGCTCGTCGTGAACGAAAGCGAGCGACTCGCACCCGGCGTCGGGCCGCTGAGCTCGGCGCTGGTCGTGCGGCGTGACGGGGGCATCGAGTGGATCGATGGCGACACGCTCGACGCGCGGCGCGCGCGCCGCGACATCGCGCTCGCCTTCCAGAGCTATCCGTCGCTGCTCGTCGGCGATGGCGACGTACCGGCGCTGCTGCACACCGACGCGGCGGCGAGCGCGATGCCGCGCCCGCGTCGCGAGGCCGATGTCGATCGATCGCACCGCGACGCGCGCCTCGCGCTCGGCATCGATCGCGACGGCCACCTGCTCATCGCGCTCACGCGCTTCGATGGCTTCGGCGGCATCCTCGACCGCATCCCATTCGGCCCGACCGTCCCCGAGATGAGCGCCCTGATGGGTGCCCTCGGCGCGCGTCAGGCGATGCTCCTCGACGGCGGGATCTCGGCGCAGATGCTGATCAGGACGCCGGAGGGGACGCAGCGGTTCGCGGGGACGAGGAAGGTGCCGCTGGCGCTGGTCGTGAAAGGTCGCGATCGAACTGCAGGTGGGGAACGCAGGTGGCAGAGGGCAGAAGGCAGGTAGCAGGTAGCGGCGTCGCGCGACGTGATTCGCGTAGCACTCTCTGCCACCTGCCACCTGCCACCTGCCACCTGCAGTTCAGATCAGTATCGCGCGAGATACTGCTCGAGCTCCCACGCCGACACCTGCGAGATGTACTCCCTCCACTCCTGCCTTTTCGCGGCGAGGAATTGCGACGTCACGTGCTCGCCGAGCGCGGCGGTCATCTCGGCGTCCTTCTCGAGCTCGTCGCACGCCTCGTTGAGGTCGCGCGGGAGGTCGTCGATGCGCAGCCGGCGACGCTCGCGGAAGCTCATCTCCCAGATGTTCTCGTTGACCGGCTCGCGGCTCGTCGCCTCGGTCTCGATGCCGTCGAGTCCCGCCGCGAGCATCACCGCGAGCGCGAGATAGGGGTTCGCCGAGGGATCGGGCGAGCGCAGCTCGACGCGCGTGCCGGTGCCGCGGCGCTCGGGCACGCGGATCAGCGGCGAGCGGTTCTTCATCGACCACGCGACGTTCACCGGCGCCTCATAGCCCGGCACGAGCCGCTTGTACGAGTTCACGAGCGGGTTCGTGATCGCGCACATACCGCGCGCGTGCTTCAACAGCCCGCCGATGTAGTGGTGCGCCGTCGATGAGAGCTGGTACTCCGCCTTCGCGTCGAAGAACGCGTTCTCGCCCTTGCGGAAGAGCGACTGGTGCGTGTGCATGCCGCTGCCGTTCTGCCCGAAGACCGGCTTCGGCATGAATGACGCGATGAGGCCGAACTGCTGCGCGACGTGCTTCACGACGAAACGGAACGTCGCGATGTTGTCGGCCGTCGTGAGTGCGTCGGCATAGCGGAAGTCGATCTCGTGCTGGCCGTGCGCGACCTCGTGGTGCGCCGCCTCGACCTCGAAGCCGAGCTGCTCGAGCACCGCGACGATCGCGCGCCGCGCATCCTCGCCGCGATCCATCGGCGCGAGGTCGAAGTATCCGCCGACGTCATGTGTCGTCGTCGCCGCGCCGCCGTCGACCGCCGGACGGAAGAGGAAGAACTCCGCCTCCATCCCTGCGTTCATCACGAAGCCCATGCGCGACGCGCGCTCGACCTGGCGCTTCAGCACCTGGCGCGGGTCGCCACCCCATGGCGTGCCATCCGGCATGACGACATCGCAGATCACGCGCGCGACGCGGTTCGCCGGGTCGCCCCAGGGAAAGATCCGGAACGTCGCATGGTC
>CAYSAR010000162.1:0-1910 GCA_964428985.1 uncultured Gemmatimonadaceae bacterium
ACACAAGGGGAACGAGGTAGTCCACCGGCGACCAATGCCGGCCGGTCGCCGCGTAGATGGCTCCCGCGTCGACCGCATACTTGAGGGCCATGAGCGACGCGCCGACCCGGAAGTAGGTCCCTCGGTCGATGCGGCCGTGGAGGGAGAAGAGCAGCCGGATCATGGTGTGCGCCGTCGCCTACGGCGTCGAGGCGCCCTGCTTCCGTCCACCCGCCGCGAGGATCGACGCGAGCCCGATGATGAACGAGACCTTCGTCTCGAGCAGCACCTCGGGGATCGGCTGGTGCCGCGCGATGACCGCTTCGCCGACCCAGAGCGGGCTCGTCGCGACGGCCAGACAGATCACCGCGTACGCGAGCACGACCTTGCCGAGCGGCTTCGGGTCGTACCAGAGCAGCAGCGTGCCGAGGAGGCCGGCGGCGAGCGGAATGAGCGTCTGCACGACGGTCACGATGTCGTGGCGATCGAGGAGGAAACGCATCGAGGCTAGGTCGTCGTCAGGAGTTGGTCAGGGAAATCTCATGCCGAACGGCTCCCATGGCTACTCGCCCATCGCCCATTAGCTTCGTGCGCATGAAGATCTACTCGTGGAACGTGAACGGCCTGCGCGCCGTGCTCAACAAGGGGCACTTCCAGAAGTTCATCGCGAAGCACAAGCCCGACGTCCTCTGTCTCCAGGAGACGAAAGCCGAGCGATCTCAGGTCGAGGTCGACCTCAAGGACTACCACGAGTACTGGAACTCGGCCGTCAAGAAGGGCTATGCGGGCACGGCGATCTTCAGCCGCACGAAGCCGCTCTCGGTCACGAACGGGTTCCCGAAGGCGTTCGCGAAGAAGTACCGCTTCGTCGACGGGACCGGCGCCGACTGCACTGAGGAAGGTCGGGTGATCACCGCGGAATACGCAAAGCTGTTCGTGGTCACCGTCTACACGCCGAACGCGAAGGATGACCTGAGCCGACTCCCGCTTCGCCAGAAGCACTGGGACCCGGCCTTCCTCGCGTACTGCAAGCAGCTCGAGAAGAAGAAGCCGGTCGTGTTCTGCGGCGACCTCAATGTCGCGCACACCGAGCTCGACCTCGCGAACCCGAAGTCGAACAAGGGGCGCAAGGGCTTCACGGTCGAGGAGCGCGCGGGATTCCAGTCGTTCCTCGATGCGGGCTTCGTCGACACGCTGCGCCTCTTCCGCGAAGGCAACGGTCACTACACCTGGTGGAGCCATTTCGCGAACGCGCGCGCGCGGAACGTGGGCTGGAGAATCGACTACGTGCTTGTCTCGGGTGCGTTGCGGAAGGCGGTGAAGAAGGCCGACATCCACGCCGACGTGATGGGGAGCGATCATTGTCCGGTGAGCATCACGCTCGGTCCGGGCTTCAAGCGCTAGCGTGATCGACAATCGCACGCAGGTCCAACGCCGCACGCTGGGCCTGCTCTTCGCGACGCAGGTGCTCGGCGGCGTCGGGGTCGGTATCGGGTTCTCCGTGGGCGCGCTGCTCGCGACCGAGATGGCCGGTGTCACGTTTTCGGGGCTCGCACAGAGCTTCGCCGTGGTCGGTGCGGCCTTGCTCGTGATCCCGGCGACGCGCATCACGCATCAGCATGGCCGGCGTCCGAGCCTGGCGTTCACGTACGCCATGGCCGCGCTCGGGGGCGCGCTCGTCGTCGCGGCGGCCGTGCTTGGGCTCGTGCCGCTCTTCTTCGTCGGGATCTTCCTCTTCGGCGGCGGCACGGCCGCGAGTCTCCAGGCGCGCTACACGGCGGTCGACCTCGCGTCCGATCGGCGCCGCGGGAGCGACCTCTCGATCATCGTCTGGGCGACGACAATTGGCGCGGTCGCCGGCCCGAACCTCGCCGCCGTCGCCGGCGTCGCAGTGCGTCCCTACGGCATCCCGACGCTCGCGGGGCCGTTCG
>CAYSAR010000162.1:1920-5689 GCA_964428985.1 uncultured Gemmatimonadaceae bacterium
CGCTCAGTGCGCTCGCGCTCACGGTGTGCCTGCGCCCGTGCCCCCTCGTGCCGGCGGGCGGGACGGCCGCGTCGGCGGCCACGGCCGATTCCGCCGCCCCCAAGCGATCATTCGGCATGCGATGGGCGCTCGGCGTCGTGCGCGCGAGCCCCGCGGCGACGCTCGGCATCGTCGCGACGGCGATCGGTCACGTCGTCATGGTCGGCGTCATGACGATGACGCCGGTGCATATCATGGACGCCGACCATCCGCCGGCACACACGCTGCGCCTCGTCGGCATCGTGCTGAGCTTCCATGTCGCGGGCATGTTCGCGCTCGCGCCGGTCACCGGCTGGCTCAGCGATCGCGTCGGCCGTCGCGCGGTGATCCTGGGCGGTGCGGCGCTGCTGCTCATCGCATGCATCGTCGCCGGCACGGCGGCGCAGCACACCGTGCAGCTCACCGTTGGTCTCACGCTGCTCGGACTGGGCTGGTCCGGCACGATGGTCGCCGGCTCGACGCTCCTCAGCGATTCGGTGTCCGTTGACGCGCGACCGGCGGTGCAAGGCCTGTCGGACCTGGTGATGGGCCTCGCCGGCGCGTCGGCCGGCGCGCTCTCCGGCTTCGTGATGACGGCCGGCGGCTACGCCCTCGTCGCGAGTCTCGCCGCGATCGCGTTGCTGCCGCTGCTACTCGCCGCGCAGCACGACCGCCGGATGCGTGGTCAAGCGCAGGGCGACGGCAGGCAGCTCTCCATATAGCGGTGCACGAGCCACCGCCCATCCGAGCCGCGCTTCCGTAGTAGCGTGTAGCGGCCGGTGCGCGCCGTCTGGTCGCCGTTCTTCGGACCCGACGAGAAGATGAACGTCCCGCGCTCGAACGCGATCGCGCCCGATACCTGGAGTTCCGTCGGCTGGAGCGTGAACGCGGCGACGGTCGTCGTCTCGAAGAGGCGTGTGAGCACGTCGCGGATCACGTCGCGGCCGGCGACGTCGGGGATTCCCTCGCTCGAGATGACCGCATCCTCGGTCAGCAGCGCAGCGACGGCGTTCGCGTCGCCGCTACGGTAAGCGCTGTCGAACGCGGCGTTCGCGGGCAAGGCGACGGTTTCGATGGTACCGCCGGTGCCGGAGATCGTCGCGCACGCACCCGAGAGGGCGACGAAGAGCGTGGGGACGACAAGGCGCGCGAGGGGACGCATGCCACTGAATACCGGCCGCGCACCTCGTCGTTCCCGTTCGCTACTTCGCGCCGGCTTCCACGTGTCGCCTGAGGTTGTCGAGGATCGCCTGCCAGCCGTCGCGCTGCATCTGGACGGGATTCTCCGACTCGGCGCTGACCGGTGCGTACGCCGCTCCCAGAGCCGGCGCCGTCCTGCGCGCCTACGGCGACCGCCCCGCCGTGTCGAGGTGCGCGATCATCGCCCGGTACGTCTCGCCCAACGCCTCCTCGCGCTTCGCGAAATCTTCCTGGAGCGTGATGAAGTGAGCGGCGGCGTCCCGGAACACTGGCTCCGGCCCCTCGCGCCGGACCTGCATCATCATGTCCTGCACCAACGCATCGGCCAGCGCGCGATACAGCGTCTGACGCTCGTACGTCCGCGCGAGTGCGAGCACGAGATCGTGGGGGAGGTCGCGCAGGACGCCACTCTCGCGTGCCGACTCCCACGCGACCGCATAGGTGGCGGCCGGATTGAAGATGCCGCCGCGGTAGACCTCGCGGGGAGGGGGGCGCCGCAGCGAGAGGTATCGCAGGAGCGAGTCGCGCATCGCACGATGTCGAGCGCCGGCGCGCTCCACGTTCGCCGTGTTCACCTCGATCTCCGAACGGATGCTCGCGACTGCCATCCGCGCCTCGGCGACGCGCTCCCGACCCTCGAGCCATCGGTCCATCGCCAGCGCGAACAGTACGCTGAACACGATGAGCGCCGATTCGGCGAGCAAGCGCGGCCACCAGCCCCATGCTACGACGCGCGGAGCGCGCGCCGTCTTGGTCTCGGCGGAGGACACGGCGGATTCCTCGGGAGTGGATGTCATTCTCAGGAGTCGACGCCAATCTGGCACCGGGGCGACGCGTCTCGCCAGCCGACGCGCATTGCGCGCGTGCGGACGACTCGCTATCCCTTCACGTACTAGCCGCCAGGGGTACTTCGCTCGGATCTCGAGCGGGGTTGAGAAAGTCCCTTGGAACCTGACCCGGTCAAGACCGGCGTAGGGAGCGCGGCGAGTGACGTGCCGCCTCGGAACCATCGGGCCACGCCACCCGCTCGCCGGGTGTGCGTGGCCTTCATCGTTCCCGGATTCTCCGGCGATGCGCCATGTGCCTCCGGCGGGGAGCCGTACTCCGGACGCCCTCCATCCACACGGAGCGCTCGGATGACTCGCATGTCGCTGTACACCCTCGGCCTCATCGTCGTCGCGGCCCCGCTGGCCGCCCAAGACACCACCTCCGCCCCGCGCGACACGCTCGAGCGCGTCGTGATTCGCGCGACGCGCAGCGGCGGCACCGCGCCGACCTCGCAGGCGACGCTCACGCGGCGCGAGCTCGAGCGCACGTACGCCGGGCAGGACGCGCCGCTCGCGCTCGCCGGCATGACCGGCGTCACGGCGGCGAGCGACGCCGGCGCCTTCTCGGGCTACAGCTCGATCCGGCTCCGCGGCGTCGATCAGACGCGCCTCGCGATCTCCGTCGATGGCGTGCCGCTCAACGATCCGGAGGATCAGGTCCTCTACTTCTCGAATGTCCCCGACTTCATGAACTCGATGCAGTCGGTGCAGGTCACGCGCGGCGTCGGCTCGAGCGGCTTCGGCACGGCGCCGTTCGCCGGTTCGCTGAACTTCGAGTCGATGCCGATCGCGACGCCGCGATTCGGCGAGGTGCAGCTCACCGGCGGGAGCTGGGGCACGCGCCGCGCGAGCGTCGAAGGCGCGACGGGCCTCGTGAACGGTTTCGGCGCGTACGCGCGTCTCTCGGGGCAGGAGACCGACGGCTTTCGCGACCACTCCGGCAACGACGCGCGCTCGGGCTTCGTGAGCGCCGGGTGGATCGGCTCGCGTGACGCGATCAAGTTCACCGGCTTCGCCGGTCGCTCGAAGATGCAGCTCGCCTACTACGCGGCGAGCGAGGCCGAGATCGACGCCGACCCGCGCTTCAACCCGATGTCCCCGCTCGAGCGCGATGACTTCCACCAGGCGATGGCGAGCCTCCAGTGGACACGCGCGCTCTCCGATGCCGCGACGGTCACGACGACCGCGTATCGCAACGGCGCCGGCGGCAACTACGACATCTTCGTCGGCCCGGATCTCTGGAACTTCAACCTTGACCACTCTTGGTACGGCCTGCTCTCGACGCTCCAGTGGCGCCGCGACGGCCTCGCCGTCGCGACCGGCGCGCACGTGAGTGACTACAGCCGCGGGCACTGGCTGCACGTGCGCCCCGACCTTGAGGCGAAGGTCTACGACAACCGCGGGCACAAGCAGGAGCAGAGCGCGTTCGCGAAAGCGACGTGGACGCGTGGCCCCGTCGATTGGCATGCCGACGTGCAGGTGCGTCGCGCCGCGTTCCGCTATGAATCGACGCCGGGCTCGTCGTTCGGGGAGCCGACGCAGGATTGGCTCTTCGTGAATCCGAAGCTCGGCGTCACCTGGCGCGCGCGGCCGGCACTCACGCTCCACGCCTCGCTCGGCCAAGCGAGCCGCGAGCCGACGCGCAGCGACATGTTCGCCGGTGCCGATGACATGGACGACGCGGCGGCGGCCGAGCTGTTGCTGCTCGACCAAGTGAAGCCCGA
>CAYSAR010000163.1:0-5674 GCA_964428985.1 uncultured Gemmatimonadaceae bacterium
CGTCGGCGTTGCGGGTGACGCGCGACTACGCCGCGCGCGATGGCACGACGTACAGGTCGAGGAGGCCGCAGACGTACCAAAACAGGCGCATCGCTGGTTCGGGGCCGGGTCGAGGGGATAGATTGCGCGAGCTTACTCGGAAACTACCCCTCGCTCACCGACCGGCAAAGATGGAGCGCAGCATCGTCCGCGTGGATCGACCCGTCGTGCTCGTCGTGCTCGATGGCTGGGGTCACCGCGAATCGACCGACGGCAACGCCATCGCGATGGCGCGCACGCCGACCTGGGACCGCCTGTGGGCGCGCGCCCCGCGCACGCTGCTCGACGCGAGCGGCCTCGCCGTCGGACTCCCCGAGGGGCAGATGGGGAACAGCGAGGTCGGGCACCTGAACCTCGGCGCGGGCCGCGTCGTCATGCAGGACCTCGTGCGCATCGGCGGGAGCATCAAGATGGGCGCGTTCCGGGACATCCCGGCCTTCCGCGAGGCCTGTGCGCGCGTCAAGCGTGGCGGCGGCACGCTCCATCTCATGGGGCTCGTCGGCGATGGCGGCGTCCACGCGCACGACGACCATCTGCTCGCGCTCGTCGACCTCGCCGCGCGCGAGGGCATCGACGGCTCGCGCGTCGTGTTGCACCTGCTCCTCGACGGACGCGACACGCTGCCGACGTCGGCGCTCGGCTTCGTGCGCGCGTTGATCGCGGCGACGCGCGGGCGCGCCGCGATCGCGAGCATCGGCGGGCGCTACTACGGCATGGACCGCGATCGTCGGTGGCCGCGCACGCAGCGCTGGTATGACGCGGCCGTGCGCGGCACCGGTCCCGCGACCGACGACCCGATCGCGTTCATCGAGGCGAACTACGCGAAGGGTACGACCGACGAGTTCATGGAGCCGGCGGTCGTCGTGCGCGATGGCGCGCCCGTCGCGCCGATGCGCGACGGCGACGCGCTCATCACCTGGAACTTCCGCTCCGACCGCATGCGGCAGATCGTCCGCGCGGTCGCGATCGAGGGCTTCGATGGCTTCGACGTCAGCGACCGCCCGACGCTCTACGTCGCGACGATGACGCAGTACGACCAGACGTTCGGGCTTCCGGTGGGCTTCGAGCCCTTCTCGATGGCGCGCATCGTCGCCGAGGTGCTCGAGGACGCGGGGATGACGACGCTGCGCACGGCGGAAACGGAGAAGTATCCGCACGTGACGTACTTCTTCAACGGCGGCAACGAAGTCCCCTATCGCGGCGAGGAGCGCGTGCTCGTGCCGAGCCAGAAGGTCGCGACGTACGACCTCATGCCGGAGATGAGCGCACCGGGTATCACCGATGTGCTCTGCGAGGCGATCGAGAAGCGCTCGCACCACTTCACGCTCTGCAACTATGCGAACGGCGACATGGTCGGGCACAGTGGCAGCCTTGAGGCGACGATCCGCGCGTGCGAGGTGGTCGACGCGCAACTCGAGCGCATCGTGGCCTCCGCGACGAGGTCGGGTGCGCGCCTTCTCATCACCGCCGACCATGGCAACTGCGAGATGATGATTGACCCAGCGACCGGCGGCCCGCACACGGCGCACACGACGAACCCGGTGCCATTGGTCGTTATCGATGACGACCCGGTGCCACCGCTCCGAGCGGGGGGCGCACTTTGCGACGTCGGCCCGACCGTGCTCGCGATGCTGGGCGTCGAGACCCCGCCGGAGATGACCGGCAAGGACCTGAGACTCACTGGAGTGACCGCGTGACCCGTCGCCTTCCCGTCCTGCTCGCGCTCGGCCTCACGGCGCTCGCGGCCCCATCCATCGCTCGCGCGCAGGTTGGGTATCCGCCGACCGAGAGCCCGTTCCAGGACCTGCGTGGTCGGCAGGGGATCGCGGTCGCGCCAGCGCTGCTCGTGCCGGGCGGTGACCCCGCCGGCATCGGTCCGCGAAACGGGCCGATGCTCACGGTGCGCTACGAACTCCTGCTCACCGGCCCGCTCTGGTTCACGTCGCGCGTCGGGTATGCGCCGTCGCTCGAGCGCACGGTCAAGGATCCCGAGGCCGAGCCCGGCCAGCGCGTCGTCGGGAACGACACCGACCCGCTCATGCTCCTCGACGCGGGGCTCGCGTTCAACCTCACCGGCAACAAGTCCTGGCGGCGGCTGACGCCACGCCTCACCGGCAATCTCGGCGTCGTCTCGACGTTCAACGGCACGTACGACCTCGGTGGCTACCGGTTCGGCACGAAGTTCGTCATGTCGTACGGCCTTGGCGTCCGCTACGTCACCGGAAGCAAGTGGGAGCTCAACGCCGACGCCACGCACCTGTTCTGGAAGATGGATTACCCGGACCTCTACGGCGGCGACGGCACGGCGAGCGACGACTCGATCCTCCGCGGCGGCCGGCTCGCGCCTTGGCAGGGGAACCTGCTCCTGTCGCTCGGCGTGACGCGGTACTTCTTCCGCTAGCAATCATGCGCGCCTCGCTGACGCGCCGCGTCTCGTTCTCCGCCGCCCATCGGTACCGGCGGCCCGAGTGGGACGATGCGCGGAACGCCGAGGTGTTCGGGCCCTGCGCCTGGCCGAACTGGCATGGCCACACGTACGTCTGCGACGTGACGGTCGGCGGGGAGATCGATCCGGTCACCGGCTTCTGCGCCGACCTCGCGTCGCTCGACGACGTGCTCCGCGAACAGGTCGTCGGGAAGCTCGACCATCGCAACCTCGTGCTCGACATCCCGGAGTTCGCCGAGGGCAAGCTGATCCCGACGACGGAGAACATCGCCGCGTGGGTCGCGCGGGTCGTGCAGGAGGCGCTCGACCGTGCGGTGCCGCGCACCGGCGCGCCGCCGCGCGCGACGGGCCCGCGCGTCGAGCGCGTGCGCGTCTCCGAGGCCCCCGACCTCTGGGCCGAGGTCGTGCTGCCTCCGACGAGCGCGGGATGACGCGCCTCCGGGAGGGCGTGACGAGCCTCGACGCCGTCGACGAGGTGCCGGTCTGGCTCGAGGTGAACGGGCAGCCGGCCGTCACGTGGATGTGCACCCCCGACCAGCTCGACGCGCTCGTCGTGGGCTGGTGCTTCGGCGAGGGCTACATCGACTCGAAGGCCGACCTGCTCTCGATGCGACCCTGCGCCAAGGAGCCGGGCTTCTGGGTCACCGTGCCCGAGTCGCGCTACGGGACCGTCGAGGGCCAAGAACGCCGGCGCGTGCTCGCGTCCGGGTGCGGCGCCGTGACGACGATCCTCGGCTCGCTCTCGAGCGTGCCGCGCCGCAAGGAGCGGCCGCGCGTCCCCGATCTCGCGACGACGCGTGCGCTCTTCAAGGACCTCTTCGGCCGCGGCGAGCGGTACAAGGAGACGGGCGGCATCCACGCCGCCGCGCTCACCGACGGGGAGACGTTGCTCGAACACGCCGAGGACATCGGACGGCACAACGCGGTCGACAAGGTCATGGGCGCGCGCATCCTCTCCGGCGCGCGGCCCGACGACCTCATGCTGCTCGTGACCGGGCGCATCTCGGGCGAGCTCGCCTTCAAGGCGGCGCGCGCACGCATCTCCGTGGTCGCGACGCCGTCGGTGCCGAGCACGATGGCCGTCGAGATCGCCCGCGCGGCGGGCATGGTGCTCGTCGGACGCGCCGTGTCGGGGCAGCCGCAGGTCTGGGAGCCGTGAGCCGCGCGACGTCGTGCACCGGCGTCATCCTCGCCGGCGGCGGCGCGACGCGCTACGGCGGACGTCCGAAGGGCCTCGAGCGCATCGGCGGCGTGCGCATCATCGATCGCGTCGCCGCGGTGCTGCGCGAAGTGACCGACGATCTCTTGCTCATCGCGAACGCGCCCGATGCCGTCGATTGGCTCCCTGGCGTGCGCACGCATCCCGACATCCGTCCCGGTGAAGGCGCACTCGGCGGGCTGCACGCCGCACTGTCGCACGCGGGGAACGACATCCTCCTCGTCGCCTGGGACATGCCGTTCGTGCCGCGCGGGTTGCTCGCGGCGCTGCGCGCGCGCGGGGAGGCGGCGCCGCTCGCGAACCGCACCGCTGATGTCGTGATCCCCGAGAGTGACGGGTCGCGCCGGGGCGTCGAGCCGCTTTGCGCCTGGTACGCGCACACTTGCATCGGGCCGGTGACGGCATCGCTCGAGGCCGGCGACCGCCGCGTCATCGCGTTCCATGACGACGTCCGCGTCGTGCGGCTTCCGCTCCCCGAAGTCAGCGCGTTCGGCGACCCGGCGGTGATGTTCAGCAACGTGAACACGCCCGGGGACCTCGTGGAGGCAGAGCGTCGGGGGACGACCGGTGGCTGAGGCGCCACCGCTGCTCGCGATCGTCGGGCGCAAGCATGCGGGCAAGACCACACTCGTCGTGCGACTCTCGGCGGAGCTCACCGCACGCGGGCATCGCGTCATGACACTCAAGCATGGGTCGCACACATTCAGTATCGACCCGGCGACGACGGACACGTATCGGCACTACCACGAGGGGAACGCCGAGCGCGTCGCGATGGCGTCACCCGACAAGTTCGCGCTCGTGATGCGGTGGGAGCGGGAGATGGGGCCGGAGGAGATCGCGGCGCGATTCCTCGGCGACGCCGATCTCGTGTTGTGCGAGGGGTTCAAGGCGAGTCAGTTGCCGAAGGTGGAGCTGTTCAGGCGGGCGGCGCATGATGCGCCTCTGTTCGAGACTGCGTTGCCGAATGCGGACACGTGGAAGGCGATGGTGTCGGATTCGGCGGTGCGGGGGTTTCCGGGCGTGGTTTTCGAGTTGGATTCGTCCGGCTGGCTTGAGCGGCTGGCGTCTTGGGTCGAGGCTGAGATGCTGGAGAAGGGACGAAAGAAGGCGCACGGCGACGCGAGTCGCGGGGAGTGACGAGAGGTGCATCCTGCGAGGAACCACGTTCGGCTCGTATCTGTCCTAGCCCTTTGCTTCTGCGTGGGGACGGCGGAGGCGCAGCAGGGCGCGACCGATGCGCGGCTGCATTTCACGCGGCTCGTCGATTCGCTCGTCTCCGACCCGATGTTCCGCTCCGCCCACTGGGGCGTGCTCGTCGTCGATCCCGAGACCGGCGACACGCTCTACTCGCGCAACGCGGGCAAGCTCTTCATGCCGGCGTCGAACATGAAGCTCGTGACAGGCGCGGTCGCCCTCGCACAGCTCGGGCCGGAGCACCGATGGACGACGACGCTCCTCGGCCGCCGCGTGCTCGAGGATGGCACGCTCGTCGGTGACCTCGTCGTCGTCGGTACCGGCGACCCGTCATACAGCGACTCGCTGTCGTTCGACGCGCTGGCGCCGATGCGACGCCTCGCCGACTCGCTCGCGGCGCGGGGCGTGCGGCGCATCGGCGGACGGCTCATCCGCGGCGGCGACGCCTTCCCCGACAGCACCCTGGGCTACGGCTGGGCGTGGGACGACCTGAATGAAGGCTACTCGGCGCCGGTCGACGAACTGCTCTTCAACGAGGGGTTCGCGCGCGTCGTCGTGCGCGGCGGCACGCGCCCGGGATCGCCGGTCAGCGTGACGCAGGGCCCGGCGCGCACCGTGCCGATCATCGACAGCGTCGACGTGCGCACGGTCGGCTGCTGCATGGACCGCTCGCGCGTGCGCGCGCTCATCGATGTCTCTGGCGCGCGACCGCGGGTCACGCTGCGCGGCACCGTGCGCGCGCGCGATTCGGTCGTCGTGAACGTCGCGCTGCGCGA
>CAYSAR010000164.1:0-5595 GCA_964428985.1 uncultured Gemmatimonadaceae bacterium
CGGCTCGTGCCGAGTTGGCCGCTCGCGTAGACCATGTTGCCGACGCGGATCGCCGGCGTGAGCGTGGCCGACGGCGTGCCGACGGGCTCGCGCGCCTGCGCGCTCGCGGCGGCAGGGGCGAGGAGGGCCGCCGCGGCGGCGAGAGCGAGCGTGCGGAGCGATGGGCGCATGGCGGGAAGGGTCCTCATGGGGAGTCGTGCGTGGAGGGTGCGCCGCCGAACGTGAGCGGCAGCGCGCGGAGTCGCGTCGTGTCGGCCGGGAGCGCGGCGGTCCCGGCGGCGACGCCGTTGATGCGCAGAAGATACGCGACGATGTCGACGTAGGTGCGCCGCGAGAGCGAGCCCGGCGCGACCTGCGGCATCGTGTTGCTGATGCGGTCGAAGAGGTCCCACGCCGTCCGTCCGCGCCACTTGAACTGAAAATCGGCGCCCGACATGTCACGCGAGGGATGGCACGACGCGCATTGCGACTCGTACCAGAGCTGGCCGCGCGTCGCCTGCGAGTCGGAGTAGGTCGGCGGGGCGGCCGTGGCAGGCGACTGCGCCGCCGCGGGCGACGCGAGCACCGCCGCGCAGGCCAGGCCCGCGAACAGCATCGATCGGCTCACGTCAGACCCCCGGCCCCGCACTGAGCTTCTTGACGAGCCGATACATGAACTCCAATCCCTCGTAGAACGCCTGCGCGCTGATGTGCTCGTTCATGCCGTGCGCGTTCGCGTTCTCGTAGAACAACCCCGACACGCCGTACACGGGGATCCCCGCGCGCCGCAGGTAGAGCCCGTCCGTCGCACCGGTGCTCATCGTCGGCACGACGGGCACGCCCGGCCACATCTCCTGCGTCGTCTCCTCGATCGTGCGCAGCAGCTCGGGCGTCAGCGGCGATGGCGGGCTCTCGGTCGGCGTCGACGTCATCGTGACCTTCACGCCGGTGTCGTTCACGACCGCGATCAACTGCCGCAGCACGTCCTCACCCGACTCGTCGGGGAGGATGCGGCAGTTCACGTTCGCCGTCGCGCGCTGCGGGAGCGCGTTCGGCGCGTGCCCGCCCGAGAGCAGCGTCGCGACGCAGCTCGTGCTCAACCGCGAGGCGTGCGCGGGATCGCGCTGGAGCGTCGCGGCGGCACGCGCGTCGCGCTCGTTCGCGACGATCGCGCGCATCGCGGCGCCCATCTCGCCGCCGACGATCGCCGCCTGCCGCCGGAAATACTCGCGCGTGACCTCGTTGAGGCGCACCGGGAAGCGGTGCGCGCCGACGCGCACGAGCGCCTGCGCGAGCGACGTGATCGCGTTGTCGGGGCGGGGGACCGAGCTGTGCCCGCCCGGATTCGTCGCCTCGAGCTGGAAGTTCGCGTACTTCTTCTCGCTCGCCTGCACGTCGTTTGAGACCTTGCGTCCGCCCTCGACGCGGCCGCCGCCGCCCTCGTTGAGCGCGTACGCCGCGCGGATCAGCTCAGGGCGATTCTCGAGGAGCCACTGCACGCCGTTCGCCGGGCCGCCTTCCTCGTCCGCCGTCAGCGCGACGATGATGTCGCGCGCCGGCACGTAGCCCTCGGCCTTCATGCGCAGCAGCAGCGTGAGGTGGATCGCGCCCTCGTCCTTGTCGTCGGCGACGCCGCGGCCGTAGAACGTGCCGTCGCGCTCGATGAACTCGAACGGCGGCAGCGTCCAGTCGGCGGCGTTCGCCTCGACGACGTCGATGTGCGAGAGGAGGAGGATCGGCTGCTGGCCCGTCTGCCGCCCGCGGAGCCGCACGATGAGGTTGCCCTTCCTCGGCGCGTTCTCGACGACGACGACGTCCTGCTCGGGGAATCCCGCCGCGCGCATGTGGCGCGCCATCGCCTCGGCGGCGGTGACGGTGTTGCCGGCCGAGAACGTCGTGTTGATCTCGATGAGCTCCTTGAGGAGCGCGCGGGCCTGCGACTCCCAACGCTCGGGGGAGCGCGGCGCGTTCTGTGCGTGCGTGACCGTCGCCGGAACGGCCGGGAGCAGCGCGAGGGCGAATCTCAGGTGTCTGCGGATCATCGCCGAGATTTGCCGTCCGCGCCACGCGTGCGCAAGTTCACCGGGTTCGCCCTGACGCGCGCTTCCGCGTCCGCTCCCCACCGACCCTGTCACTCGACTGATGGACCGTCCAGACGACCCGAAGGTCGACACCCCGTCCGACGCCCCGTCCGACGCCCCTGACGCCGCCCCTGACGCCGCCTCCCCGCTGCCGCGGCGCGACTTCCTCCGACTCGCCGGCGTCGGGACCGGCGCGATCCTCACCGGCGGACTCGTGCCGGATGAGGCCTCCGCCGCACCCGCACCGGAAACCGCTCGCGCGACACCACGGCGCGGTGCCCCGCCGATCTCCACCGCGATCGTCGTCGGCGCGGGCGCCTGGGGGACTTGGATCGCCTACCACCTGCGCAAGGCCGGCGTCGCGGTCACGCTCGTCGACGCGTACGGCCCCGCGAACTCGCGCGCGACGAGTGGCGACGAGACCCGCGGCATCCGATCGTCGTACGGCGATCGCGCGACGGGCGAGCAGTGGACGAAGTGGGCGCGCGAGGGAATGCGTCGGTGGAAGGAGTTCGACGCCGAGTTCGCGAAGCGCTTCGGCACGCGGTTCTTCGTGACGACCGGCGACGTGATCTATCGCGACGCCGAGGAGCCGTTCACGACGCGCACGCTCGAGCATTGGCGGAAGCTCAACGTGCCGCACGAGCAGGTCACGCCCGACGAGGCGCGCAAGCGCTGGCCGATGATCGACCCGCGCAAGGCGACGGTGATCCTCTACGAGCCCGACGCCGGCGTCGCGCGGGCGCGGGCCTCGGTGCAGGCGCTCGCGGCGATCGGCCGCGACGCGGGCGTGAAGTACATCGTCGGACGCGCGAAGCCGGGTCCGCTGCGCAACGGCCGCATGCAGGAGATCACGCTCGACGACGGGACGCGGCTCACCGCCGACGCGTACGTGTTCGCCTGCGGTCCCTGGCTGCGGAAGGTCTTCCCCGAGCTGCTCATGAACCGGATGCGCACGCCGCTCGGCCATGTCTGCTACTTCGGCACGCCCGAAGGGGACACGCGGTTCACCTATCCGAACATGCCGAGCTGGAACGTGCCCGGGGTGACGGGATGGCCGGCGCTGCCGGTGGACAGTCGCGGATTCCGCGTGCGCGGGGGGTTCGCGCCTCCCGCGCCTCCGCCGTCGGATGACGACGAGGATGAACTGCCGCCCCCGCCGCCGCCTCCGCCCGATCCGCGGCAGCAGGATCCGGACTTGAGTGTGCGATGGTCGAGCGAGGACCGCATCGCCGGTTCACGTCGCGTGCTGGAGCAGTGCTTCCCGGCGCTCAAGGATGCGCCGTTGCTCGAGACGCGGTCGTGCCACTACGAGAGCAGCGTGAACCGCAACTTCATCATCGACCGGATACCCGGGCATGAGAACGCGTGGATCGCGGGCGTCGGGCAGGCCGAAGGCTTCAAGTTCGCGCCGGTCGCTGGGGAGTACGCGGCGTGGCGCGTGATGGGCGACAGCGGCGATCCGGAACTCGCGAACGCGTTCCGGTTCCCGACGGAGGAGTACGAGGCGAACCCGGCGCCGCGGGGAGCGGCACCGACGCGGCGACCTGACTCGACCGAGGACGATCTATGAGGCGGCTCCTTCCATCCCTGCAGCGCACGGCGTTGTCGATGTTCGTCATCGGCACCTTCGCGGCGAGCGCACTCGGCGCGCAGGGCGCCGCGAACCAGCCGACGAACGATGCCCCGAATCCGTACCGGACCGTCGAAGGGTGGGCGAAGATGCCCGACGGGCGCACGTGGGGTTCGACGAGCGCCGTCGCGATCGACAAGGACGGCGAGAGCGTGTGGGTCGGCGAGCGCTGTGGCGCGAACCTCTGCACGGGGTCGTCGCTCGACCCGATCCTGCTCTTCGACAAGTCCGGCAAGCTCGTGCGCTCGTTCGGGCGTGGCATGATCCACTGGCCGCACGGGATGACCGTCGATCACGAAGGGAACGTCTGGGTGACCGACGGCCGCGCCGACAGCGCCCGCACGTCGGGGCATCAGGTCATCAAGTTCTCGCCGACGGGCGAAGTGCTCATGCGGCTCGGCGCACCGGGCGGCGGCCGCGACACGGCCTACTTCTGGCAGCCGAACGCGGTGCTCGTCGCGCCGAACGGTGACATCTTCGTCGCCGAGGGACACAGCTCGCAGCCGACGGCGAACGCGCGGATCCTCAAGTTCGACCGCACCGGCAAGCTCCTGAAGACCTGGGGCAAGAAGGGCACCGGGCCTGACGAGTTCGACCAGCCGCATGCGCTCGCGATGGATTCGCGCGGTCGGCTCTTCGTCGGCGATCGCAGCAACAATCGCATCCAGATCTACGACCAGGACGGGAAGCTGCTCGACACCTGGTACCAGTTCTCGCGCGCGAGCGGGATCTGGATCGATGCGAACGACATGATCTACGTCGCCGACTCCGAGTCAGGGTCGATCGCGCCGACGCGCCCCGAGTGGAAGCGCGGGATCCGCATCGGCAACGCGCGCACCGGGGCAGTGACGGCGTTCATCCCGGACCCGGTCGAGACGACGCGCAACACGAGCGCGGCGGAGGGCGTCGCGGTCGACAAGAATGGCGTGATCTATGGCGCGGAGGTCGGTCCGCGCGCGCTCAAGCGGTATGAGCGGAAGCCCTGAACGCATGCCGACGTTCAACGTCCCCAGGTCAGGAGAGTTCGCCTTGTCCGTCCGACTGAAGTCGACGTCCATCGTCCTCGCGGGCGCGATGCTGCTCGCGCCCGCGTTGCTGGCCGCGCAGGCGCGACAGGCGCGCGGCCCCGTCGTCGTGCCGAGCACGACGAGCGAGCTGCGCGACACCGTCACGCTCTTCACCGCCGACCGCGGCGCGCTCCTGCGCCGGTGGACCGTCGCGTACTCCCCGGCGCGGGCGGCGCGGTTCAAGGAGTTCTACGAGGGCTGGCGCACGCGGCTCACGCGCATCGACTTCGATCGGCTGAGCCAGGAAGGAAAGATCGACTACGTGCTGCTCGACACGCGGCTCCGCTCCGAGCTCGACCGGCTGCGCCGCGACGAGAAGCTCGCGAAGGAGATGCAGGCGCTCGTGCCGACGGCGCTCTCGAAGCCGATCACCGACTTCAGCGAGACCTGGCGCCGGCATGAACCCGTCGATGGGCAGAAGTCGGCGCGCCAGCTCGCCGACCTCGCGAAGCTCATCGACACGCTCACGAAGCAGGTCCGCGCGACGAAGGCCGATGCGATCACGCGCGCCGACCGCATCGTCGGCCTGCGGTCGATCGACTACCTCGGCGCGCTCCAGCGCACGCTGCGCGACTGGAACGAGTTCTACGGCGGCTACGACCCACAGTTCACCTGGTGGACCGCCGACCCGCTCGGTCGCGTGAACACCGGGCTCTCCGGCTACCAGCGCGCGATCCGCGAGGTGATCGTCGGACAGCGGCAGGGGCAGGAAGAGCCGATCATCGGCGACCCGATCGGCCAAGAGGGCGTGAAGGCCGACCTCGATTTCGAGATGATCGCGTACACCGCCGAGGAGTTGATCGAGATGGCGGAACGCGACTTCAAGTGGATCGAG
>CAYSAR010000165.1:0-5590 GCA_964428985.1 uncultured Gemmatimonadaceae bacterium
GGCGAGCGCGAGCGTGTCCTGCACCCAGCCCAAGGTGATCGACGCGTCGAGCCGCCGCAGTGCCTTCGTCACGGAGGCCTCGAGCGTGAGTTCCTCGGCCTGCGGGAAGCGCTCGACGCCCTCGCGCCCCGTCAGGACCGCCGGCCGTGGGAAACGCACGAAGACCGGCTGCCCGAAGTGCGGGTGGCGCACCATGAGCTGCCCCTTCTCGAGCGTCGCGAGCCGCGCCTTCGTCGCCGGCGCAAGCACCTGGTAACCGGGCGTCGAGAGCTCGTCGGGATCCATGCGGCCGTAGAGCGCGGTGCCGCTGTTGCCGACGACGCGGCGGTGCACCTGCGAACGAAACTGCTGCGCCCCGAAGAGCACGAGGCCGAGGTAGCGACCGCGCTCGCTGATGTCGAGCAGCATCTTCCGCACGTACGTGTCGGCGCCATCGGCCGGCGCGTACTTGTTGAGCTCGTCGACGAAGACGACGACGTGCTCGACGCCGAGTTGCCGCTTCTCCAGGTGCTCGCGCAGCTGCGAGATGACGCGGGCGAAGACGAGGTCCTGCGCGTCCTCCTCGAGGTTCGCGACGTCGACGACGTACACCGCGCGGTCGTCGAACCCGCCGAACGGCAGGTCACTCACCGACCCGTCGTCGGTCACGAGCCCTTTGCAGCGCGTCGAGATGTTCACGAGGCGGTTGCGCACCTTGCGGATCGTCGCGACGTGGTGCGTACGCCAGACGTCCGCATTGCGCGCCTCCATGCCGCGGAGCAGCTCGCGGAACCACTGCTCGAGGTCGGCGAACGAACGCACCTCGTGCGCGCGCTCGAGCAGCGCATCGCTGAACACCTGCCCAAGCACGCGCTCCTTGATGAAGTCGATCAGCGCGTCGGCCTTCGCGTCGACATCGTCCTTGTTGAGCAGCACCTCGGCGTACTCGAGCACCTCGCGCAGGCCCCAGGTGAGCGGCCATACGTTGTGTTGAAGCGCGTCGTTCGATCGCAGCGTCGCGAGCTGACCGCCCTTCGCCGTCCACGGCGCGTAGTAGCGGACGTCGCGGAACGGCTCCGCCGGCACGCCGAGCTTCGCGTACATGGCGCGATCGGCCGCGTCGAGCGAGGTCGCCGGTTGGTCGAGGAAGCAGAGGTCGGGGCCCTTCACGTTGAACGCGACCGCCGCGACGCGCCCCTTGCCCGTCGGGAAGTGCGCGAAGATGCTCGCGAGGAGCCATTCGACGGCGCTCGTCTTCGTCGCGAGTCCTGACACGCCGGAGATGCTGAGGTGCGCCGCCTCCGGTCCCAAGAGGAAATCGGCGTCGAGGTGCACCGCCGCCTCGGTACCGCCGGCCCGGTAGACCCCGACGGGGATTCCCTGCGCCTTGTCGCCGCCGACGTACGCGTCCATGCGCAGCGCCGACTGCACGTCGGCCTCGGTCGCGAGGTGGACGGTGCCGAGCGAGACGGGCTGGAGCGGCTCCTCGGGGACGTGGCGCAGGACCGCGGCGGTGTAGAGCCGGATCTCCGTGCGCTCCGTCGGCGCGAGCGCCGAGGCGCCGGGCACTCCGTCGGCGGCGAGGACGTCATGCAGCGGGGACTGGAGGTCGCTGTACGCGAACGCCTCCGTCACGACGCCATAGGTGCGCGGCAGCACGCCGTTCACCGCGACGGAGCCGTCGACGCGCACGATGGTCCCGATGCCGACGCTCGCATCGAGCGCCGTCCAGAAGTGGAACTCGTGCGGCGTGTTCGGCCGTCGCTCCGTCGCGACGACACGGCCGATCGGCGCGTCCGACGGCGTCACGTCGTTCATGCGACGATCGACGAGAGGTACTGCTCGCACTCACGCACGCCGTAGACCATCACGTCCCACCGCGGGTCCGGCAGGGAGACCGGCGATCGCTCGGCGAGCACCCAGCGCGACACGAGGTCGGCGCGTGCGGACAGGTCCCCACCCTCGTGCGCGACCTCGATGCGGACGAGTCCGAAGAGCGGCGCGCGCTCGCCGTTGCCCCGGAGGCGCAGGTACCACGTGACGACCGGGACGCGATTCTCCGACTCGAGCAGCAGCGCCGTCGTGCGCTCGCCCTCGCGCAGGCCGAGCACGATCGGCAGCGCCTCGCCGGCGACGTAGAGCGTGCGATGCGATTTCACGACGCCGATCGCGAGCGGATGCGCCGCCGTCCCGCGCAGGCCGCGGATCCCGCCGTCGATCAGCAGGGGTGATGTCTCCCGCGCGACCCATCGCTCGGCGAGCGTGGCTTCGGCGGTCTCGCGAGCGCGCTGCACGGCCGCGAGCGCGCGCGTGGTGAACTCCTGCGGATGGCTCCCGGCGTCCGCGCCGGTGTCGCGCACGTCGCAGCGCGCCGCGAGGGCGTCGATGGCGGCGCGCTGGGACGCCAGCGCCGCGAACGGCAGGTAGAGCGCCTGCGACACGATCGGCGCGGACCATGCGCGCATGCGGCGATCGGAGCGCACGCGGACGGCCGCCGCGACGGATGCGTGGACGACGGGCACATGTCCGGCGTGCGCGACGACATGCGAGCGTTGGATGCCGTCGAGGAACGCCGCGATCCCGGCGGTCGGATCGCCAGTGATGGACCTCGACGCCACGATGTCGGACTCGAGCGGCGTGGCGCCCCGGAGGCGCGGCGGCTCGTCACCGCGCGGGAACGTCTCGAGCGGCGCGCCGGCCGCCCCGACCCGGGCGTCGGAGAACGTCTCGCGCATCGCGCGCAGTGCACCACGCAGGGTCGTCACGGTAGGGCCGACCGCGGTCGCAGTGGCGGTCGCGGTGACGGTCGCGCTCGCGCTTGCCGGGCCTTCCTCGCCCCGGTAGCTTGGCCCGATGCGACGCACTGCGATCATCGCGAGCATCCTAACGTTTGCCGTCGGCTGCGACAAGGCGACGCCCGACGCGGCGTCGACGGTGCCGCTCACCGACCTCACGGCCAACCCGACGATCCTCTTCCAGGTGTTCGGCGCGCGCGATGGCCCGCGTGCGGTGCCGTTCGCCGCGGTGGTCGGCGGCAGGCTCGAGCGCATCACGCTCGACGACGCCGGGTGGCGCGCGCTCGACTCGATGTTCTTCAAGCCCGGCCAGCACCTCTCGCTCTATCACCAAGGACGCGACATCGGCGTCGGTGAGGTGACGCGCGGCATGTGGCCGGAGAACGAGGATGCGCTCTACTCGCTGCCGGGGTGCCGGCTCGCGGTACCGCAGGCCGACCTCCGTCTCGACGCGACGGTGCCGCTCGAGGAGAGCGTCGAGCTCCTCGCGTCGAGCGCGCCGTTCGAGCAGCCGGCGAAGTCGCGTCCAGTCCCCGCGCAGGCCGACGCGCAAGGTCGGACGGTCGCCGGCGCGGTCGCCGCGGAGGCGCAGATCGGCGCCGAGGACCTCTCGCCGCTCGAGTTCCAGGCACGGTGGCTGCGTACCGGCGCCGGACGCGAGGGCCGCACGCTCGTCGCGAGCTATGTGGATCCCGCCGGTGGCGACGCCGGCCCGGGCGCCGGCCACTCGACGAACCTCTTCGTCCTCGCCGAGGATTCCGCCGGCGTGCTCACGACGAGCTTCCGCCACACGGCCTCGGGCGAGGCTCGCACCGTCGAGTCACTGCGCGTCTACGACCACGCCGACCTCGACGGCGACGGCATCGCCGAGATCCTGCTGGAGGCGTGGAAGTACGGCGGGACGCCGGAGCTGATCCTGCTCTCGCACCGTGACGGACGGTGGCGCGAGACGTTCAGGATGCCAGTCGATTGGTGCGCGCGCTCACAGTGAAGCGGGACGGCGGGCGTAGGAAGCAGCCCGGCGATTCGAGTCGCGGGAAGTGACGAGAGGTGCAGGGTGCGAAGCAGGATGCGGGGCCTCGCACGCCGCACCTCTCATCATTCCCCGCGATTCGTATCGCCGGGCTCCGTCTCCTCTCCCTCATCGAGCATCACTCCACGCCGATATCCCACGCCTGCTCCAAATCCGCCTTCGAGTACGCCCGGAACGCCGTCAGCGTCGTCGTCTTCACGAGCCCGGGCACGGTCGGGAACCGCTCGGTCACGATCTCCACGATGCGCTCGTACTCGGCGACCTTCAGGATCGCGATGAGGTCCCACTCGCCCGACACCGAGTAGACGTCGGTCACGCCCTCGATGCCGGCGAGCGCCGCGGCGGCCTTGGGGATCAGGCGCGGTTCGGCCTGGATGAGGACGATCGTCGTGATCATGGCGGGCTCGATGAGGGGAACGGAGGGACGTTGAGGAGCCAGAGGCCGGCGAGGCGCGAGTGCCCATCGACCTCGACGAGCAGGTCTCGCGCGACGCGCAGCACGCGGGCGCCGCGCGACTGGCCGATGCGGAAGTGTATCGTGCTCTCCGCCTCGTCGGCTACCGCGTGGATCGGCAAGTCGACCTCGAGCGCGTGCTCGCGCCCGGCATCGGGGCCGCTGCCGTTCGACGACGGCACCTTGAGCCGGACCGTGCCCGCGCCGGTCGGTGCCTCGAGCTCCTGCACCGTGCGCACCTCGGGCCAAACGGCGACCTCGACCGCCGCGAGGCGTCCGGCCATCACCTCGAGCGTGAGCCAGGCGCCGTCGGTCCCCTCGATGTCGACCGAGCCACTCAGTCCCTCGCCGACGCCGTGACCGCGCAGCGCCGCGGCGAGGATCTCGGTGTCGGCGTCCCAGCGATAGTCCACCGGCGGCAGCTCGCGCTCGGACACGTCCTCCCACCTGACCTCGACCGGCATCCCGTCGCTCCCTGGTTGGCTGCCGCGACGCTACCGTTGCACGGCGCGCGTCGCGACACCATCGCCGCGCACGCAACGGCGACGCATTGCGCGCCTCACGCGCTGGCGTCGGCCGCCGCGGCGATGCGGCGGCACGCCTCGGTGACCAGCGACAGCTTCGCGGCGTACGAGATGCGCACCCAATCGGGCGTCCGGAACGCCGCCCCCGGGACGATCGCGACGCCATGCCGCTCGAGCAGCTCCGTCGCGAACGCGGTGCCGGCATCGGGGATGCTCCCCGCCTGCGGCGCGCGCACGAAGAGGTAGAACGCGCCCCGCGGATCGAGCACCTCGAGCCGACGCGACGCCCGCAGCAACGGCAGCGCCGCGTCGCGACGTCGACGGAACTCGGCGACCATGCCAGTGACCGCATCGTCGACCGGCGCGCCCAGCGTGAGCGCGGCGAGCGCGGCGTGCTGCGAGACCGTCGCCGCGTTCGACGTCGTGTGCGACTGGAGCGCGGTCAGCGCCTGTGCCAGCGGCTTCGGCGAGATCGACCAGCCGATGCGCCACCCCGTCATCGCGTACGCCTTCGCAACGCCGCCGACGACGACCAAGTGGTCGCGGCGCGTCGCGACATCGAGCACGCTCGGCGCCGGGCCGTCGTAGGCGATGCGCTGGTAGATCTCGTCGGAGATCACCCACCACCCGCGGTCGGCCGCGAGGCGCAGGATCGCGTCGAGCTCGTCGCGCGAGTAGACGGAACCCGTCGGGTTGCTCGGCGAGTTGAGCATGAGCCCACGCGTCCGCGGCGTCGCGTGCCGCTCGAGCCGCTCGACGTCCACCTTGTAGCCGCGCGCCGGATCGCCGTGCACCTCGATCGCCG
>CAYSAR010000166.1:0-5582 GCA_964428985.1 uncultured Gemmatimonadaceae bacterium
TCGCGTGAGCGCGGGGGCGCGGAGCGGCTCGCCCGCGCGGGCACCGCGCATCAACCGCAATGCCTCGTTCGCGATGCGCGTCGTCACCGCATTCGAACCGTCCATCGTCGCCGAGACGGCGACGCCGAGCTTCTCGTCGGGGAGGGCGGCGAGTTCGGTCGCGAAGCCGTAGTGCCAGCCGCCATGGCCGATGCGTGTCGCGCCATCGAGGCGCCCGAGCGCGAAGCCCAGTCCAAAGAGTCCCTGCGCGGCGCCGGCGCCCTCGCCCCACATGGCGCGCAGTGTGCCGGCCTCGAGTACGCGTCCACCGGGGCCGACGCCGTCGGCGAAGATCGTGCGCAGGAAGCCAGCGAGGTCGAGCATCGACGCCGAGAGCTCGGACGCCGGGCCGAGGCCGAGGGCAAACGTCGGTGCGGCGAACGTGCGGCCGTCGAGCGTCCACATCGTGCCGCGAGCGCGTCGCGCGAGCTGCGCGGCGTCTGGCGCGAACGTCGCCGTCGACATCCCCGCCGGCTGTAGCACGTCGGTCGCCATGACGTCGGCGAACGCGCGTCCGGACTCGATCTCGAGCAAGCGGCCGGCGAGCGCGATCGCCGCGTTCGAGTACTTCGTGGTCGTGCCCGGAGCGTAGATGAGCGTCGTCCGATTCAGCGATTCGACGGTGGCCTCGAGCGACGGTGAGGTCGCATCGAAGTAGTGGCCGACGGGTGGCTCACGCACGATGCCGCTGCGGTGCTGGAGCAGCTCGCGGAGTGTCGGCGCCCGGCCGAACGGATTGCGTGCCGCAAAGCCGGGAGCGTAGCGGGTGACCGCGGAATCGAGATGGAAGGCGCCGCGTTCGACGCGCTGCATCACGCCGATGTCGGTGAAGAGCTTGGAGACGGACGCGACGCGGAATGGCGTCGAGGCGCCGACCTTGCGCGTCGAGTCCGATGGATCGGCGACGCCGAACCCCTTCGCCCAGACCACTCGGTCGCGCTCGACGAGCGCGATCGCGAGTCCGGGAATCCGATGCTGGCGCATCTGCGCCTCGACGAAGCGTTCGAGGACGGCGGCCGACTCGCGATACTCCGTCGCGGCGGGCACGGAGTCCTGCGCGACCGCGAACAGCAGCAGGAAGGAGATCATGGCGCGAATGTATCACGACGACGAAGCCCCCGGCGGATGGCCGGGGGCTTCATCGTCACTCGGTCGGTCGCGGAGAGACCCGCTTCCGGTCAGGCGGCTCCGGCGATGTACCGGGCGACGCGACCACATGCGACGCACTTGAGCGTCACCTGCGACCGCGGCGGCGGCGGGGCCATGCCGGGCTCCCGCTCGATCGAACCGGAGCAGGAGGGACAACTGAGCGGATCGCCATTGCGATCGCTCGCGATCAGGTGGAGGGCCTGCGCGGGGTTGTACGAATTGGGTCTCGGCTTCCGCATTCGGTCTCCATGCTGAGTCCATCGTGCCACGCTCCGAAATGGCGCAGCACACTTCGATGGACGAAAAATAATCAGCCAGAGCCTAAATCCAAGTGGCTACGCGATTTGCGTAGCATTGCGGGCGCCCCGGAAATCAGCGGACGAGGGCAGGAAGCGCCTAAACGCTTATGGGGGCGCGATTTCGCCTACCGAAGAGTTGGGATACCGGGGGCACAAAATTCGGTGCGGCTTACTCCCGAATTGTGCCAGCGGGGACCGTCGGGCACCCCTCCCGCCGTCGCGTGTCGACAATCGAGAAGATCCGCCACTGATCGCCCTCGCGCACGAGACTGATGGCGTCGACGCCACAGTGCGAGAAGCGCTCGCCGGCGAAGAACCAGTATTCCACCCAGACGGTCGCGAGGTTGTCGCTCACCTGAACGACCTCGTTCGCCAGTCGTTCGTCAAGCAGGAGGCCCGCCGGGGCTCGACCGACCGACGCGATCCACCCGCCGATGCTGTCGAACGTCACGCCGCGCGGCGTGAGCGATTGCATCGACGCGTTCGGCACGAACGCGGCGCGCATCGCCACGGTGTCCCGCGTCCGCATCGCGTCGAACAGCCTCGTGACGACGGCGTACGCGGCGTCGCGATCGGCGGGACTCGACGTCCCCATCGTCGTGTTCGCCTGTGCGTCGACTCGTGCGCCGAGCGGCGCAACGAGGGCAAGGGCGACGAACAGCGTCCGCAGGATGCGCATCGACTGACTCCAGCGAGAGTGGAACTGCGGTCAGGCCTGGAGTACGGGGAGCTGCCTGATCCGCTCCTCCCACTCCTTCGGCGCCGACTCATGGACGTTCCGACCTGACGCATCGACCGCGACGGTGACCGGCATCTCCTCGACCTCGAACTCGTAGATCGCCTCCATGCCGAGCTCCTCGAACGCGACGACGCGCGATGAGCGGATCGCCTTCGAGACGAGGTACGCGGCCCCACCGACCGCCATGAGGTATGCCGCGCGGTGCTTGCGGATCGCCTCGAGGCCGGTCGGGCCGCGCTCCGCCTTGCCGATCATCGCGATGAGGCCCGTCCTATCAAGCATCATCTCGGTGAACTTGTCCATGCGTGTCGCCGTCGTGGGACCCGCTGGTCCGACGGCTTCGTCGCGAACCGGATCCACGGGCCCGACGTAGTAGATCACGCGATTCGTGAAGTCGACGCCCGGCGGCAGCGACTCGCCGCGCGAGAAGATGTCGGCGATGCGCTTGTGCGCCGCGTCGCGACCGGTCAACAACTTGCCGCTGAGCAGGAGCCGGTCTCCGGCCTTCCACGAGGCGACGACCTCCGGCGTGAGCGTGTCGAGATCGACGCGCTTCGCGTTCACGTCGGGTCGCCAAGTGACCGCCGGCCAGTCGGCGATGCTCGGCACCGGCAAGGATACCGCGCCCGAGCCGTCGAGGGTGAAGTGCGCGTGGCGCGTCGCGGCGCAGTTCGGGATCATCGCGATCGGTTTCGATGCCGCGTGCGTCGGGTGGTCGAAGATCTTCACGTCGAGCACGGTGGAGAGCCCACCGAGTCCCTGCGCCCCGATGCCGAGCGCGTTGACCTTGTCGTGCAGCTCGATGCGCAGCTCCTCGACCTTGTTGCGGGGGCCGCGCGCCTTGAGCTGCGCCATGTCGATGTGCTCCATGAGCGATTCCTTCGCCATGAGCATCGCCTTCTCGGCCGACCCACCGATGCCGATGCCGAGCATGCCGGGCGGACACCAGCCGGCGCCCATCGTGGGGACGGTCTTGAGCACCCAGTCGACGATCGAGTCGCTCGGGTTCAGCATCGCGAACTTCGACTTGTTCTCCGAGCCGCCGCCCTTCGCGGCGAGCTTCACCTCGACCTTGTCGCCGGGGACGATCTCGTAGTGGACGACGGCGGGCGTGTTGTCGCGCGTGTTCGTGCGCGAGAACGCCGGGTCGGCCACGATCGACGCGCGCAGGACGTTGTCGGGGTTCAAGTACGCGCGCCGCACGCCCTCGTTGACCATCTCCTGCACCGACATCGTCGCGTCCCAGCGGACGTCCATGCCGACCTTGAGGAAGACGACCACGATGCCGGTGTCTTGGCAGATCGGCCGATGTCCCTCGGCGCACATGCGGGAGTTCGTGAGGATCTGCGCGATGGCGTCCTTCGCGGCCGGACCCTGCTCCCGCTCGTATGCGTCGCCGAGGGCGCGGATGTAGTCGAGCGGGTGGTAATAGGAGATGTGCTGGAGGGCGTCGGCGATGGACGTGATGAAATCGTCCTGGCGGATCGTCGTCATGCCCTCAATCTAACCGGTCCAGACGGCGCCTCCCGTCCGGGAGAGGCCTGACCCGCTAGTCCCAGCCATGCGTGCGCCTCCAGACGCGTCGCTCGAGCCGCCAGCTCCGCTTCGCGCTGAACTCAAGGTCGTCGCCGGGAAAGAGCTCGGGGTCGTTCACGGCCTCGTTGAAGTCGTTCCCCTTGGCAGAGGCTTGGTCGGCGAAATGCAGGATCTCGGCTTCGAGCGTCATCGGGCGAACGGCGGCGCCGAACTCCGGGATGCCGTGGTGCGACTGGATGAAGTGATGGAGTTCGAGGCGCTGCACCTCGGTGAACGTCTCGGCGGGGGCGCGCTTCAGGCGTTCCTCCAGCATCAGCGACCCGAGCACGATGTGCCCCATGAGGTGGCCGGCCTGCGTGTTCTCGAAGCCGCCCACGTTGCAGCAGTAGGCCTCGACCTTGCCGACATCGTGGATGAGCGCGCCGACGGTCACGAGGCCGACGTCGCCGCGCATCGTCTGCGCCGACGCGCGCGCGATGTTCACGACCTCGCACGTGTGGAGGAGGAGTCCACCGACCTGCGCGTGATGTCCGCGCGTCGCGCCCGGTGACTTCGCGAAGCGCTCGCGGAACTCATCGTCGGCGAAGAAGAGGTCGGCGGCGGCGCGGCGTGCGCCGCGCAGCTCGTTGCGCCACGCGTCGACGCGCGCCCACAACTCGGCAACGGAGACGCTGATGCGCGGCACGAAGTCATCCAGGTTCGCCGCGCCGCTCGCGATGACGCGTGGCGGCCCGGCGAGCTTGAGCTGGCGCCGGCCTTGGTAGGCCTCGACTTGGCCGATGACCTGCACGACCTGACCGGCGCGGATCCCGGCCACCTGCGGGACGTCCTCCTTCCAGACGTTCGTCGAGATCGTCCCGGTCGCGTTGCCGAGCTTGAGCACGACGAACGGATCGCCGGTCTTCGTGACCTTGTCCTCGCGCTCCCGCACGATGAGCTCGTGCTGGATGCGTTCGCCGGGGACGAGGCGGGGAATGTCGAGCGGGGCCATGGTCGATTCGTCTGGGGTGCCGCGGCGCGGGCGCCCGATCAGCTCTCGTAGATGACGTCGCCGTCGGCGGCGATGCCGAGCTCGGTGAGGTGCTTGCAGACCCCACAGAGGCGCGACGCGACCCATTCCACCTCGAGCTCCTTCCGCATCTCTCCCGACGCCGGCTTCACGCTGATCTTGCGGAAGGAGTACTCATTGCAGTTCGAGCAGGCCTGCGCCTTCGCGATGAGCTCCGCCCGCTCGCGGGTGATCGGCGCCACTAGCGCGCCTTCGGTTCGCCGAACGGACCGCCGCTGATCGCCGGCGGCGTCGGCTCGTTCCCGGACCGGTTCGCGGAGGCGGTGAGCAGTTCGCGGATGCCACCGAGCGCGCCAAGGACGCCGGTCGCCTCGCTCGGCAGGAAGATCGTGTTCGCCTTGCCCTGCGCGAGCTGCGGCAATGCCTCGAGGTACTTGAGCCCGAGCAGGTAGGTCGCCGCTTCGCCGGGCGGGAGCGCCGCGGTGATCCGGCGGACCGCCTCGGCCTCGGCGTCGGCCATCGCGAGGCGCGCCGACGCGAGACCCTCGGCGCGCAGGATCGCCGCGTCCTTCTCGCCCTCGGCCTTTCGGATCGCCGACTCCTTGTGGCCCTCGGCGTCGAGGATCGCCGCGCGCTTCGAGGCCTCGGCGTTCGTGACCGCCGCGCGGCGCTCGCGCTCGGCGCGCATCTGCAGCTCCATCGACTGCTGGATGTCCTGCGGCGGCTCGATGCTCTGGAGCTCGACGCGCGTGACGTCCACGCCCCAGCCGATCGAGGCCTCCTCGATGACCTCGCGCCTCTTGCGGTTGAT
>CAYSAR010000167.1:0-913 GCA_964428985.1 uncultured Gemmatimonadaceae bacterium
CGATTGAGGGACCTCGAACGACACCGGAAATCGTACCCGCAAAGGCGAGGCGGCACCAGCGGCGATGGCGCGAAACGCGCCTATCGCGCGAACTCCCCCGCCACGACGCGGTCGTACAGCGCGAAGACTTTCGTGAACACCGCGTCCCACGAATGGTCCCGCTCGGCGTGGGCGCGCGCGAGTCGGGAGAGCTCCGTGCGGTCGGCCTTCAACACGCCCTCCACCGCCGGCGCGACGGTTTCGGGCCTCCCCGCCTGGTAGAGCCGCCCGGCGCCCGACGCCGTCACCTGCTCGGCGACGCCGCCACGATGCACCGAGACGACCGGCGTCCCGCTCGCGAGCGCCTCGAGCCCACTCAAGCCGAACGTCTCCACTGGCCCCGGCGCGGCGTAGAGATCGAGTGACGCGTGCAGCTCGGCGAGCCGCGTGCGGTCCTTCTCGAACGGCACGACATGCGCCCACGGGTGGTCGCGCGTCCATCGCTCGAGCGCCGCGCGGATCGGCCCGTCGCCGACGAGCGCGAGGTGAGCGCCGGTCCGACGGTACGCCTGCTCCCATCCCTCGAGCAGCGTGCCGATCTCCTTCTCGTTCGCGAAGCGCCCGATGTACGCCGCGAGAGGCGCGTTGCGCGGAAGCCCATAGCGCGCACGGGCCTCGTCACGCTGGCTGCGGCGCCGCGGATGGAACAGCTCGAGATCCACGCCGAGCGGCAGCCGCACGACGCGATCGACGCCGCACTTGCGCAGGTCCTCGGCCGCGAACTCCGAACAGGCGATCGTCACCTGCGCGAACCGATCGATGAATCGCACGTAGTCCCACAGCACGCCGGTCGCGAGCCGCTTCACGAACGAGGACCGTTCGGGGAACGGATTGTAGATGCGCGGGAAGTTCGAGTGGAAGAACGCGATCATCG
>CAYSAR010000167.1:923-5537 GCA_964428985.1 uncultured Gemmatimonadaceae bacterium
GACCGGGACTGCCGAGCTCGATCAGGTCGGGGCGTTCATGCCGCAGGATGCGCGGCGTGTCGCGCAGGCCGAGGAAGAATCGGTAAGGGGATTGTCCCGGGACCGGCGGACCGTAGAGCGAATACCGACGGCTCGCGCCGCTTGGGTCATCCGCTACGGCGTCGCGCTCACCCGGGACCACGATCACCTGCCGCGCCCAGTCGCGCGTACGAAGCCACTCGGCCTTCTGCCCGAGGTACGTACGCACGCCCCCCGTCGCCGGACCGTAGAACTCGGTGATGTCGAGCACACTCCGGCGCGCCGTAGGGCGCGTGACCGGGTTCAGGGGGATCGGCACGCGCGCAATGTGCCGTCGCCCCATCGGGGGCGCCACACCCGGCCGTCACGACGGATGTAGGTTACACGCACGATGACACCTCCCGACCTCTCCGAGCTCCCGTTCTTCGAGGGACTCTCCGACCAGTTGCTGTGGCATCTCGCGCGCGCCGCCGAGGTGCACGAGTACGAGGCGAACGTCCATCTCTTCCGCGCCGGACAGAAGCGCCAGGCGTTCTGGGTCGTGCTCGAGGGCACCGTCGCGATCGAATCGGCGCACGGCAGCGCGCCGGTGCGCCTCGCGACGCTCGGGAAGGGCGAAGTGATCGGCGAGCGGTTACTGCTCCAGGAAGCGGAGCACATCGCCGACGGGCGCGTGTTGCATGCGGTGAAGGCGCTGCGCTTCCCGCGCGAGAAGCTCGAGCCGCTGCTCAAGGACCAGCCGCTGCTCTATGCCGGCCTCGTCGTGCGCGCCGCGCGCAGCATCTCACAGCGCCTCCAATCGGCCGACGTCACGATCTCCGGCCGTGACCGCGCTCTCGGCTTCGGCGGGCCGGCACGGCGCGAGCATGACCTGCTCGGCGAGCGCGACGTCCCCGAAGCCGCGCTCTACGGCGTCCAGACGCTGCGCGCGATCGAGAACTTCCAGGTCACCGGCGTGATGCTGAAGGACTTCCCCGAGCTCATCATCGCGCACGCGCAAGTGAAGGAGGCCGCGGCGCGCGCGAACCATGACCTCGGGGACCTCCCCGACGACGTGTTCGATGCGATCGTGCGCGCCTGCCACGAGATCCAGACCGGCAGCCATCACGAGCACTTCCGCGTCGACATGATCCAGGGCGGCGCCGGCACGTCAACGAACATGAACGCGAACGAGGTCATCGCGAACCGCGCGCTCGAACTGCTCGGCGAGCCGCGCGGCAACTATGATCGCGTCCATCCGAACGAGCACGTCAACCTCGCGCAGAGCACGAACGACGTCTATCCGACGGCGATCCGCCTCGCGCTGCATTACGCGATCGGCGGGCTCCAGCAGCAGATGCGCGCACTCGTGCAGAGCTTCCTCGCGAAGGGCAAGCAGTTCGCGCCGTACGTGAAGATGGGCCGCACGCAACTCCAGGACGCCGTGCCGATGACGCTCGGCCAGGAGTTCGCCGCGTTTGGGCACACGATCGCCGAGGATGTGGAGCGGCTCGAGGAAGCGAAGGCGCTCATGCGCGAGATGAACATGGGCGCGACGGCGATCGGCACCGGCATCACGGCGCCCGATGGCTACGCCGAGAAGGTGCGTGCGCACCTCAGCAAGGTGACCGGGCTCTCGATGATCACCGCACCGGACCTCGTCGAGGCGACGAGCGACACCGGCGCGTTCGTCCAGCTCTCGGGCGTGCTCAAGCGGTGCGCGGTGAAGCTCAGCAAGGTCTGCAACGACCTGCGGCTCCTCTCGAGCGGCCCGCGCGCCGGGCTCGCCGAGATCCGCCTCCCGGCGATGCAGCCGGGCAGCAGCATCATGCCGGGGAAGGTGAACCCGGTGATCCCCGAGGCGGTGAACCAGGTCTGCTTCGACGTCATCGGCGGCGACGTGACGGTGACGATGGCCGCCGAGGCGGGACAGTTGCAGCTCAACGTGTTCGAGCCGGTGATCGTGTTTCGGCTGCTGCGGCACATCAGCGCGCTCTCGAACGCGTGCCGCATGCTGCGCGAGAAGTGCGTCGACGGGATCGAGGCGAACCCGGTCGAGATGCGCCGCTATGTGGAGGCGTCGATCGGCATCGTGACGGCGCTGCTCCCCGAGCTGGGGTATGGGGTCTGCACGCAGGTCGCGAAGGAGGCGCTCGAGTCGGGGCGCGGCGTCGTGGAGCTCGTGCTCGAGAAGAAGCTGCTCACGCGCGAACAGGTGGACCGGATCCTCGATCCGATGGCGATGGTCGAGGGAGGGGACTGACGATGGCGGGGACGAAGCTCGACGGCGCCGGCATGGCGAAGATGAAGACGATCGAGGAGGCGCTCTCGACGGTGCAGACCATCCACGGGCACGTGGAGCGCATGGCGGTCGAGGTGAAGAACCAGAAAGGCGCCGGCGTGATCCCGCAGCAGATCAAGCGCATCGCGACGCCGTTGCAGGGGCAGCTGAAGGGTCAGTTCGGGATGATCGCGGACCAGGTGTCGGCGATGATCCTCGCGACGGGGCGCGGGGGCGGCGAGCAGACGAAGGTGCGGGCGCTCAGGGAGAGCGTCGCGCAGATCCGGCAGGCGCTCGAGATCGCGCAGGCGAAGGTGAAGGAGCAGCACTCGGTGGCGATCGAGCTGTCGGAGGACTGAGGGGACAGACTTCACCACAGGGGGCACAGGGGACTGCGTTCACCGCCGACCTCGCTTCACCGCCGAGACGCCGAGTGGACGGCGAGGCCAGCCGAGCACGGCGAACCACAACGGCAACCGCTTCTTGTGGGTGCGTACACCTCACTCGGCGGCCCTCAAATAAGCCTCGGCACTCGGCGGTGAACGCCGTTCCCTGTGCGCCCTGAGCCCCCTGTGGTGACTTCCCGGACCCCGTATCCCTCGTCTTCCATACTACAGAGGATTGGGCTAACTTCGTGGGGCTTGTGAAGTTCGGTGCAAGCGGCGCGCCGCGATAACTCGTCGCGGCCTTCCCCCAGCCCACCACTCACGATGTCGATGCTGCGCCTGCGCCAGGCAGCACCTGCCCTCGCCGTTGCGGCGATGCTGATGGCGCTCACCGCGTGTGGCCAGACGGAGTACCCCAACTCCACGTTCAACCACAACACGGACTTCAACACCTCGATCGACGCGCTCTGGGACCGCCTCCTCTTCTGGGGCACGATCGTCTTCGTCGTCGTCGAGGCCGCGCTCCTCTACACGATCATCAAGTACCGCAAGCGGCCCGGCGGCCCCGCCGCCAAGCAGATCCATGGCCATGCCGGTCTCGAGATCACCTGGACCGCGATCCCCGCCGTCATCCTCGTCCTCATCGCCGTCCCGACGGTCAAGACGATCTTCGAGACGCAGGCGCCGGCGCCCGCTGGGTCGCTCAAGGTCGAGGTCATCGGCCACCAGTGGTGGTGGGAGTTCCGCTATCCCGAGCTCGGCATCACGACCGCGAACGAGCTCTACCTCCCCGTCGGGCAGACCGCGAGCTTCGAGCTCAAGACGGTCGACGTCATCCACTCGTTCTGGATGCCGCAGATGGGCGGCAAGCGCGACCTCATCACGAACAAGTCGAACTTCCTCTGGTTCACGCCGAACGCCGACCTCGGCTCGCAGGCGTGGAACGGCTTCTGCGTCGAGTACTGCGGCGACAGCCACGCGAACATGAAGTTCCGCGTGTTCACGGTGCAGCCCGACGAGTTCGCATCGTGGGCGGCGCACCAGGCGCGTCCCGCGCGTGCGCACACCCCGGCCGATTCGGCGACCGCCGACGGCTACAGCTTCCCGCTCGAGCAGCTGCCGACGGCGGTCATCCCGCGCACGCCGGTGCCAGCCGACCTCCAGTTCGACGACGCCCTGCTCTCGGGCGGCGACGCCACGCGCGGCCAGACCGCGTTCATCATCGGTGGCTGCGTCGGTTGCCACAACATCGACGGCAACAACGTCACGCTGCCGAAGAACCAGAGCAGCCTGCCGACGCACGGCCCAAACCTCACGCACGTCGCGAGCCGCCACACGATCGGCGGCGGGCTCTTCCCGAACGACCCGCACCATCTCGCGCGCTGGATCAAGAACGCGCAGAAGATGAAGCCGGGCGCCCGCATGAACGTCATCGGGAAGGGCGAATACGACTACAACCTCAAGACGGTCGTCTCGGGGGGCCTCACCGACCAGCAGATCGCTGACGTGGTGGCCTACCTCGGGACGCTCAAGTGACCGGAGCCCCCACCACCATGGCCACCATCGCTGCCCCGACCTACGCGTCCGCGGACGACGCGAGCGCCGGCAACACGGGGATCTGGAGCTGGATCACGACGGTCGACCACAAGCGCATCGGCATCCTGTACCTGTGGACGGCCCTCGCGTTCTTCCTCATCGGCGGCCTCGAGGCCGTCCTGATCCGCACCCAGCTCGCCAGTCCAAACATGGGCTTCGTCTCGGCCGAGACGTACAACCAGTTGTTCACGATGCACGGCACGACGATGGTGTTCCTCGCCATCATGCCGCTCTCGGCCGCGTTCTTCAACTTCCTGATCCCGCTCCAGATCGGCGCGCGTGACGTCGCGTTCCCGCGGCTCAACGCGTTCTCGTACTGGGTGTACCTGCTCGGCGGCATCTTCATCACGGTGC
>CAYSAR010000168.1:0-5531 GCA_964428985.1 uncultured Gemmatimonadaceae bacterium
CACTGAGCTGGTTATCGACGATGTCCCGCGCCTCAGCCGGCGAGAGGCGGTAGATGCCGGCCCGATCCAGCCATCCTGCGAGCTGGCTGTAGCGCCAACCAACGTCGCGGCCCCTCATCGCCTTCCACCACCGCTCGATACTGGAGTCGGCACCGATGGTCGGCTCAGGACCGCTGAGAGATTCGACTTCAACTGCAGGTGGCTGAGGGCAGGTGGCAGAGAGCAGGTCACTGCTCATGCCACGTGAGGTTCGTTGTGACCTGCCTCCTGCCCACTGCCACCTGCTACCTCTTGGAGAACTGGAACTTCTTGCGCGCCTTCGGCCGGCCCGGCTTCTTGCGCTCGACCGAACGGGCGTCGCGCGTCAGGAGGCCGAGGTCACGCAGCTTGCGGCGATGCGACTCGTCGATCTTCACCAGGGCGCGCGAGATCGCGAGGCGCAGCGCGCCGGCCTGGCCGGTCTGCCCACCACCCGTCAGGTTCGCGCGCACGTCGTAGCTGCCGAGCGTGTCGGTCGCCGTGAACGGCTGTTGGATCGCGGTCACGAGCGCCGGGCGCGGGAAGTAATCGCCGAGCGTGCGGCCGTTGAGGTCCCACTTGCCCGAGCCGGGCGTCAGGAACACGCGGCAGACCGCTTCCTTGCGGCGCCCGATCGTGTGCGTCGAGGTCTCGGCCATGTTACTTCGCCTCCGCCTTCGGGAAGGTGAGCGTCTCGGGCTTCTGCGCGGCATGCGGGTGCTTGTCGCCCGCGTAGACGCGGAGCTTCAGCCGCAGCTTCTGCCGCCCGAGGGCGGTCTTCGGCAGCATGCCGTAGACGGCCTTCTCGATGACGCGCTCCGGATGCTTGGCCAGCATCGTGGCGAAGGGCGTGTACATCTCGTGGCCCATGTAGCCCGTGTGCCGGAAGTAGTTCTTCTGCTCCGCCTTGCGGCCCGTGACCTGGACCTTCGAGGCGTTGATGACGATGACGTTGTCGCCCGTATCCATGTGGGGCGTGAACATCGCCTTGTGCTTGCCGCGGATGATCCGCGCGACCTCGGTCGCGAGGCGACCGAGGACCATGCCATCCGCATCGACCACGAACCACTTATGCTCGATGTCCGACGGCGTCGCCGTGTACGTGCTGCGCATCTGGGTTTGACTTGGAACGAGAGGACCTGCGCCTCACCGGTGCGGGATGCAACCCGGGTCTCGGCCGCCATTCAGGCGTTTTTGGGCAGACATGAAGGGTAGACGGATCAGGCCGCCCAGTCAAGCGAACCTCAACGCGCGATTGAAGATACCGGGTGGCGGGGCCACATTCCCGACCCCCGGATCACCCACACCCCCGATACCGATGCTCCACTTACCCCGCGCCGTCCACGCCGGCCACCTCGCGCTCGTCGCGCTCGTCGCGCTCGCGGGCGCCATCGCCGCTTGCGACCGCGCGCCGGACCTGCCGCCGAGCCCTCCGATCGCCGACGCGACCGGCATCCAGGACTCGACGCATCGCGTCGCGGTCGTGACCGGCTTCTCGGGGCCGGAGGCGGTGCGCTACGACTCGGTCGGCGACGTCTGGTTCGTCGCGAACTTCAATGGGGATCCGGTCGGCGATGCGAACGGCTACATCAGTCGCGTCACCGCCGACGGTCGGATCGACTCGCTGCGGTTCATGACGGGGACGGCTGCCGCGCCGCTCCATGGTCCGCGCGGGATGTTCATCCGCGGCGACACGCTCTGGGCCGCCGACGCGAACGGCGTCCACGCCTTCCATCGCGTGACCGGCGCGCAGCTCACGTTCCACGACCTCTCGTCCTTCGAGCCGGGCTTCCTTAACGACGTCGCCGTCGGCGCCGACGGCGCCCTCTACGTCACCGACACCGGCCGGGAGCGCATCCATCGCATCGGACCCGACGGCATCACCACGGTGCTGGACCGCGACCGACGCACCGGACCGACGAACGGCATCACGCCCGACGGCACGAGCGGCCGCTTCCTCATCGCCGGCTGGCGCGCGGGCGGCATGGTGCGCACGTGGGACCCGACGACCGGCGCGGTCACCGACATCGGCACCGCCACGACGGGGCGCTTCGACGGCATCGAGTCGGTCGGCGGACGCATCGTCGTCGCGAGCCAGGCGGACTCGAGCTTGCACCTCATCGCCGACGGGGTGGAGACGCGGATCGTGCGCACGCCAGGGGCGCCGGCCGACATCGGCATCGACACGCGACGCGGCCGCGTCGCGGTCCCCTACATCGCGCTCGACCGCGTCGACATCTGGACGCTGCCCCCCGCCCCCTGACGAACCCGACGCAGGGGGCCGATACTAGGGCGTGACTCTCCGTCGGACGGTCCCGCCGAGGCACGCCCACGCGCAGGCGATCCCTGGGCCGCTCGCGCTCGGCGCGGTGGCATGGCTGCTCGCGTACGCGACGTGGGCGAGCATTGCGACGCCGTACGACGCGACGTGGAAGTACGTCATCGACGAGTCGATGATGCTGCCGCTGCGCGCCGTCGTCGCACTGTTGGCGTTCACGCTCTCGCGCGTGCCCGGGCTCCCGGCGTCGACCGCCGCGGGATGGCGCCTCTTCGCCGTCGCCTTCGCGCTCGGCGCACTCTCGAACGTGCTGCGCATCGCGTTCGGCGCCGCCGAACCGCTCGTGCCGTCGCTGCGTCTCGTGCTCGCGGTGCCCCAGGCGGTCTGCCTCCTGGTCGGCCTCGGGAAGCTCGCGTGGGTGCGCGAACAGCCGGGGCACACCGAGGACTGGCTCGACGCCGGCGTCATCGTTCTCTCGGGATTCCTGCTCGCGTCGTACTTCATCGCCGGGGGCAACCCCTTCGCGGCGACGCACCTTGGCGCGCGACGGGCGCTGTTCCTGCTCTTCCTGCTCGTCGACGTGACGGCCGTCTGGCTCACCGCGACCGCGTGGTTCCGCCGTCCGACCGGCGTGGCGCGCCACGCGCTGGGTCTCCTCACGCTCGGGCTCGCGATGGCGTGCGCCGTCGGACTCCTGTACGACCGAGCGGTGCAGCGCGGCACGTTCGTCGCCGGCGGCATGATCGACATCGCGGCGGCGATCGCGTTCGTGCTCATGATCCTCGGCCTGGATTTCCAGCGCCAGCAGCGCACGGTCGTCCCGACCGAACGACGCGCCCTGCGCCAAGGGCGCCACATCGTCGCGCCGATCGCGATCATCGCCGCGTCGTTGCCGTTGCTCTGGGTCGCCTGGACGGATGGCCGTGCGACCTCGCTTCCCTTCCTCGTCACGGGCATCACCGCGCTGCTGGTGCTCGTGATCGTGCGCCAGCACGTCGCGAGGCGACAGGCGGTGCAGGCGGCGCGCGAGCGCGCCGACGCCGACGCCCGCTTCCGCTCGCTCGTGCAACGCTCGTCGGACGCGATCTTCCAGGTCGCGACGGACCATCGGATCCAATGGGCGAGTCCCTCGGCGGGCGAGCTGACGGGATCGATCCCGTCCCTGCTCGTCGGTCGGCGCATCGCCGAGCTCGCGCATCCCGAGGACCGTGACCGGCTCACGGTCTTCCTCGCGAACGCGGGCGAACCGTTCGCGCGCAATGCGGTACTGCGGTGGCGACTCGGCCGCGCCGAGAGCTGGCACGAGGTCGAGAGCGTCGTGTCGGATCTCAGCGCCGACACCGCGGTCGGCGGTCTCGTGCTCAACACGCGCGACGTGTCGGAACGCGTGCGACTCGAGCAGCAACTGCGCCAGGCGCAGAAGCTCGAGGCGGTCGGTCGCCTCGCCGGCGGCATCGCCCACGACTTCAACAACATCCTTGCCGCGATCATCACGCACGCGCAGCTCGTGCGCGACGAGCTGGGCAGCTCGCACGAGAGCGCGCCGGACCTGCTCGAGATCGAGCAGACGGCGCAGCGCGGCGCCGTGCTCACGCGCCGGCTGCTCTCATTCAGCCGTCCCGAGGCGGGTGAGCTGCGGGCGCAGTCCCTCCGGGCGCTCGTGCGCGGCATGGAGCCGATGTTGCGCCGCCTGCTCGTGAGCCAGGTGGAGCTCTGGCTCGACGTCGCCGAGGACGAGCTGTGGGTCCGCACCGCCGACGGACAGGTCGAGCAGATCCTCATGAACCTCGCGATCAACGCGCGCGACGCGATGCCGGAGGGCGGCGTCGTCCATGTGAAGACGCGCGCGCTCCTCGTGAAGCCCGGCGACCGCACGGCCACGCGGGGCATCCACACGGGGAGCTGGGCCGAGCTCACCGTGCGCGACGAAGGCATCGGCATGGACGACGCGACGCTCGCGCGACTCTTCGAGCCGTTCTTCACGACGAAGCCCGCCGGACTCGGCACCGGGCTCGGCCTCGCGACGGTGCGCGGCATCGTGCGCGCCCTCGGCGGGCACGTCACCGCGGAGAGCGAGCCGGGCAAGGGCACGACCATGCGCGTGCTGCTGCCACTCGCGACGGCGGCCGCTCCGGCGACGCCGGTCTCCGAACCCGAGCCACCGAGCCCCGCGATCGGCAAGCCGATCGTGCTCGTCGTCGACGACGAGACGACGCTCCGGCGCGCGATGGAGCGCTACCTCGCGCGCAACGGCTACGAGGTGCTCGGCGCGCCATCGGCGCTTGACGCGCTCGCGATGCTCGAGGCGCGCGCATGGGCGGTGGACCTCATCGTGACCGACATGGTCATGCCGCGCATGGGCGGCCGCGAGTTCGTGCGGCGCGTGCGCGCGAAGGCGCCGCAAGTGCCGGTGCTGTGCATCTCGGGGCACATGGTGTGGGAGGCGGAGGACGCGGAGGAGCCGGACGCGCCCTGGTCGCGCGAGAAGCTGCTCGCGAAGCCGTTCCCGTTCGGGGAGTTCTTGGCGCGGGTACGGGAGGCGCTCGGCGGTCCTGCGGTGCCGGTCTGATCGGCGAGCGTCCTGTTGGCGACCGCGCTGGCGCTATTCCAGCTCCACGAGCACGGTCCCCTTCTCCACCGCGTTCCCCGCGTTCGCGTGGATCGCCTTGACGACACCCGCCGCCGGCGCGCGGAGCTCGTTCTCCATCTTCATCGCCTCCATCACCACGACTCCCTGCGCCGCCTCCACGCGATCGCCGACGGCGACGTTCACGCGCACGATGAGCCCCGGCATCGGCGCGATGACGGGCGCGGGACCCGACGCGGCGCGCCCCGCCGACGAGAGGTCGCGGATCGTGCGCGTGCGCTCGTCGAGCGCCTCGACGTCGAAACGCCACCCGTCGAGCCAGAGCGTGTAGCGCCCGCGCGCGTCGCCGCGCACCGCGACGACGCGGTGCTGCGCCGCGCCGATCGTCACCAGGCGCACCGGCGTGCCCTCGACGTCGGCGAGGTGGGCGTGGAACTCCGTGCCGCCGATCGAGACGGTATCGGCGAGCTCCACGTCGAAGCGCTCGCCGGCGATGTCGACGACGTACCTCACGGGGCCTCCGGTCGCAGTTCGCAGACGGTCTCGACGTGCGCGGTCTGCGGGAACATGTCGTAACAGGTGAGATCGTGGACGCGCCAGCCGGGGAGCCGCGCGACGTCGCGCGCGAGCGTCGCGGGATCGCAGCTC
>CAYSAR010000169.1:0-5505 GCA_964428985.1 uncultured Gemmatimonadaceae bacterium
GTTGAGCGCGTCGTTGAAGCTCGTGAGCTTGCGCTCGCCCTTCCCGTCGATGCCGGCGACGAAGACCTCCGTCGGCTTGTCGACGCTCGTCGCGATGAACGCGACCTGGCGGCCCTGCGCGTCGAAGCTGATGTCACGCAACTTACGCCGGCCGCTGAGTACCTCGCGACGCGCGCCGGTGCGCGCATTCACCATGTAGAGCGCGCTCGACCCGCCGATCTCGGCCCACATCGCGATGTCGCCCGCCGGGAGCCACTCGAGGCCCGACGGCTCATAGCGCCAGTCCTTCGTGAGCTCCGTCGGCGTGCCACCGCTCACGTCGATCACCTTGAGCGTCGCGTTCGCCGTGCGCGCCGGACGATGCACGAAGGCGAGGCGCCGGCCGTCGGGCGACCAGGTCACGTTGTTCTCCGACCCAGGCAGCTCGGCGAGCTTGCGCGGCGTGCCGCCGGCGACCGGGATGATGTAGATGTCCGAGTCGTTGCGCTCCGCCTCGTCGCGTGCCTTGTCGTACGGGAGCAGCGAGAGCGAGTCGTTGATCATGGCGACGATCGAGTCGCTGCGCAGCTCGGCGTCGGCGACGAACGCGATGAAGCGGCCGTCGGGGGAAACGACCGGGCTGCGGTGCGAGTAGTCGGTGCGCGTGACCTGCACACGCTTCGCGCCCGGCGCCTGCGTGTAGATCTGCTGCGGACGGAACGCGCGCGCCTCGCGCGGGCCGGCGAGGAAGCCCGCGCCGTTCGCCTTGTAGCGGGTGTGCGTGATGTGACGGCCGTCGAAGCGTGCCGGGTCAACCGGCTTCGTGATCGCGTCGTACGGCGGCCGCGCCGCGGCCGGCATGCGGCCGAACGCGTCCGCGGGGCGCTCGCCACCGCGCGCGGTCGCGCTCTCCGCGCCTTCGGCCGCCGCCGTGAAGACGGCGAAACGTGCGTCGCGCGTCCACGAGCCGTTCGGATAGTCGGTCACCTGCGTCGCCTCGCCCGACGGACCGTCGAGGCGCAGCGCCCAGGTGTTCCCCTGCCCGCCCGCGCGCTGCGAGCTGAAGAAGAGGTACTTGCCATCGGGCGAGAAGCGCGGGTTCGAGCTCTCGGTGTTCGGCGTCGTGTAGCGCACCGGGTCGCCGCCGGCGACCGGCACGACCCAGATCTCCTGGTGGCGCTTGTTCTCGCGCTCGACCACGGTGGTCACGGTGAAGGCGACGAGCTTGCCGTCGGGCGACATCGCCGCCTGGGAGAGCGTGGTGACGCGATGCCAGTCGTTCGGCTGCATCGCGCGTGGGGTGCCCTGCGCCGTGGCGGTCGCGGGGACCGCGACGGCGAGGAGGAGGAGGATCGAGCGTCGCATCTACTGGTCTCCGTCGGGTGAGGACGCGAGTGGACTTGCCGCGGGGAAGGCCGCGGACTCCCAAGCTACGCACCGACGTCCCCGCTCGCTGCCGCGCCGCGAAATCGTGCGCGCGGCGGCGCGACCGTTCAGCGTGCGCGCTCGTCGCCGAGGAAGAGGCGCACGGTCTCGTCGGCGAGGGTGCGGCTCGCGATGTCGAACGACAACAGCCCCAGCACGCGCACCGTTTCGGCCCCGTCGGCCCGGCGCCGGATGGATCGCATCATCCACGGTCCTTGCACCGGCCGTTCGGACAGGCGCGTGTCGAACGAGTTCTGGGGTCTGCTCCCAGCGCAAGCCTGTTGTCCGTTCGGCATCTGCCGACAACTGCCTTGGCTGTTCGTCACCCGCGCAACGGTCGACGGCGGCCGACGATCGATGAACGCCAACGCGACCAGGTACTGCGCCGCCGACGGCTCGGCCCGACGCCAGCCGTGGGCACCGAACACCACATCGAGATCCCGACGCATCCCGTCGAGGCCCGGCTCGTCGCTCCGCTCGAGGTCGAGCGGCGTGAGCTTACCGAAGAGCGAGTCGGGCGAGACCCAGGCGTACGTGGCATCGCGCGGCAGTGAGTCGAGCCGCGGCGCGACACGGACCGTCACACCGCCCTGAATCACGCGCGTCGCCTGCGAACCACTCGCGCAGGAGATCGACCCGGCGAGGGACAGCGTGAGCGCGCTCACGAGCAGCCGGCGCATCGTCATCGTGCGCGCTCGTCGCCGAGGAAGAGGAGCAGCATCTGTTCGGTGACCGGCGCGCTCAAGTCCACGACCTTCATGCCGGCGAGCGGCACCGTCGACACGCCCTGCGCGCCGTCACCGCGGCGGCGGATGACACGCGCGATCATCGTCGACTGCGGTGTGATCAGCGTCGGATCGAACTTCCGGTCGACCACGCCCGGGCGATGTCTGCAGATCGATTGCTCCCTCGCCTGCGGCGCGCACGGCGCCATCCGCGGGTCCCGGCCGACCGCCGCCCGGGCTCGGCCGGCCGAGACATGCGCGAGCGTCAGCTCATACTCAGCGAGCTCCGCGGGAACCCGGCGCCACCCATGACTGCGCAGCAGCAAGTCGAGGTCACGGCGCAGCAGATCGACCTCCGGCGAGGCACTCTGCTCCCGGTCGGTCGCCGACAGGCTTCTGATGAGCGAATCGGGCGACACCCACGCATAAGTAGCGTCCCGCGGCAGGTGCGTGATGCGCGGTGCGACGCGAACGCTTACGCCGTCGACCATGCGCGTCGCGTCAGGACGGCTCGCGCAGCCGAGGGCGAGCGCGGCCGACGCCGTCACGATGATCGTCCGGGTGAAGCGGCTCATGGCTTCCCCTCCTTCTCGACGGCGAGCAGCAACTCGACGGTCACGCGCGCGACGAAGCGACGCGCCTCCTCCTCAGACATCTGCTCCATCACCCACCACCTCGTGGCACCGTCCGCGCGCCGACGGATCGCATACCCACGCTTGACGTCCGTGAACATGCGCACGTCGCGCCGCGGTGGATAGTTCGGAGGCGCGCGCTCGACGCATGGCTTCTGCGGTGTCGCCGTCGACTTGTCGCACGGTGGCTCGGGAAAGGTGCGCTCGTTGCGCGGGTCGGGGATCATCACCACCTGCTCGCCGGTGCGCTCGACACGGACCATCGCGAGCACGTACTCCGCCGAATCGGGATCGACCTCGCGCCATCCGTTCGCGCGCAGCACGGCGGCGGCATCCTCCCGCATGTCCGCCACCGCGTACAGCGACGCCGAGTCATCCGCGGCCGTCACGCCTACGAATGCGGCGCTCGGCGTCCCCCACGCAAAGGTCGCCATTGGAGGGAGCGCGCGGATCGCCGGCGCGTTCGCGACGGACCGCCCGACGAGCCGCGTCATGACGGTACCCGACGGTCCCGCCAATCGGCTCTCCCCGACCGCCCCGCCACGCGACGCTGAGCAGCCGAGCAGTGCGGACATGGCGAGCATCGCGAAGAGGCAAGTCCTTTCCCTGCGGCTCACGCTCATGCGAGTGCTCCGAAGTCGAGGGTCACGGGCTCGACGTTACCAGCGCTGTGGACACCACGCGACTGCACGGGTTCCACAGGCCGCGGCCCAGCCGGCCGCGCAGCTGCTCAGGACGCACGCATGCGCGCAAGCACGCGGCCGGCCCGAACCGCCGCCTCGCGGATCCGTTCCGGGCTCGTGATGAACGAGACGCGAAAGAACCCTTCGCCGCCCCCGCCGAGCGCCTTCCCGCCGAGCACGATGACGCCTTCGTCGGTCATGAGGCGTTCCTGGAAGTCGAGCGACGGGATCCCATCGGGGAGCGGCACCCAGAGGTACATCGAACCCTTCGGCTTCTCGACGACCGGGAAGCCATTCTCGCGGAACGCGGCGAACGCGGCATCGCGCCGTTCGCGGAACACCGCGACGTTCCCCGGCACCCACTCCGCCGACGTCTCGAGCGCGGCGACGCCCGCCGCCTGCACCGCCATGAACTGGCCGGTGTCGAGGAAGCTCTTCGTCTTCGCGAGCGCCGCTACGATCGCCGGGTTCCCGCACGCCCAACCGCATCGCCAGCCGGTCATGTTGTACGTCTTCGAGAACGAGTGGAACTCGATCGCGACATCGCGCGCGCCCTCGATGTCGAAGATGCTCGGCGCGACGTACCCGTCGAACGTCATCTCCGAGTACGCATTGTCGTAGACGAGCAGGATGCCGAGCTCGCGGCAGCGTCGCACGACGCGCTCGAGGTAGTCGAGCGGCGCGATGGCGGCGGTCGGATTGTTCGGATAGTTGAGATAGAGGATCTTCGTGCGACGCAGCACGTCCGGCGGCACGTCGTCGAGCTCGACGAGGAAGTTCGTGCGTGGCGTCAGCGCGTAGAAGTACGGCTCGGCCTCGCTGAGGAGCGTGCCGCCGAGGTATGCGAGGTAGCCCGGGTCGGGGATGATCGCGACGTCATCCCTCTCGAGGAACGCGAACGCGAGGTGCGCGATGCCCTCCTTGCTCCCGATGAGCGGCACGACCTCGGTGAGCGGATCGAAGCGATGGCCGAAGCGTCGGTGCATCCATGCGCTCACGGCCTCGCGGTAGCGCATGAGGCCGAGCCCGAAGCCATAGCGGCTCATCGCCGGCTCGGCGGCCGCCTCCGCGAGCGCCTTCACGGCCGCCGGCGGCGCGGGCAGGTCGGCATCACCGGCGCCGAGGTCGATGACATCCACGCCGCGCGCGAGCATCTCGCGCTTCTTCTGCGGGATCGTCGCGAGCATGTAGACGGGGAGGCTATTGAAGCGGCGGGTGGTGCGCACGAGAGGCAGCGGGGAGAGGTGAGATGGGAGAGGTGAGTGGCCTGCGATGCGGAATCTACCGTTCGGGCAGGTACGGTTCGAGCACGAGGTCGAGATCGCGACGGATCGCACGGCGGCTCGTCGACTCGTCGAAGAAGATCGAGAGCATCATCGACCCGGCGATCGTCGTATGGACGATGCGCGCGAGGCGGCGGGGGTCGGTGCCGGGCCTGAGCGCGCCGTCCCGCACGGCCTCGCGGAGCCAACCCGTCATCGCGCGACGCAACGCGCGCGTGTGCGACCGCACTTGCGCGAACATCTCGGGGTCGGAGAGATCGACCTGGAGGTAGGCGAGATGATGGGCCAACGCCTCGGGTGAGGACGCCATCGCCGCGACCTGGTCGGCATGCGCCCGGATCGCCGCGAGCGGGGAGTCGCTCTGCGCCCGCATGTCGGCGAGCATCGCGCCGGTATCCCCGGCGAAGCTCGCGTTCAGCGCGCGCAGCAGGTCGCGTTTCGACCCGAAGCGCTGCACGAGCGCGCCGGCGGTCAGCCCCGCCTCCTCGGCCACGGCGGCGAGCGTGAGCGCGTCGGGCTTCACGCGCTGCATGACGCGCACGAGCGCGCCCAGGATCTCGTCGTCGGACGCCTTCCGGGGACGCGGGCTCATGCCGGGCGGGGAAAGTGAACCATCGTTGAGAATCTAGCGGGTGCGGGCTTGCTCTTTTCTAAATGCACTTTTAGATATTGCCATCCCTTGAACGACGGAGGCCGCCGATGGCAACGAAGGGTCAGGCATCCACCCCGCTCGTCGCGGTCGTCACCGGCGCGAGCCGTGGCGCCGGGCGCGGCATCG
>CAYSAR010000170.1:0-5404 GCA_964428985.1 uncultured Gemmatimonadaceae bacterium
ACGCGGCGCATCCCGATGTCCCGATTTTCGCGGCAGCACTCGATCGCCAGCTCAATGAGAGTGGGTACATCCTCCCAGGGCTCGGGGATGCGGGGGATCGGTTGTTCGGGACGCGCTGAGTCGCGTCGTTCGTGCGGGTTCACTGCAGGGGACACCGGGAACGCAGGGGAAATCTCGACGCCCCACTACCCGACACTTGCCGGCAAACACGTCCTCTTGTCCGGAAACACGATGCCGCGTATCGTTCCCGCCAATGCTCATCAACCTGCTGCCTGACTTCTTCGCCGTTCTCCAGAGCGCCGATCCAGTCGCAGCGTACCATCGCTACTACGACAGTCACCGCCAGCTCCTCGGCGCGTACTGGCACAACTACGTCATCGAGCCCTCGGGCCCGCACTTCAACGAGGTCGTGCGCGAGACGGTACGCGCGAGCCGCGATGACTTGCGCGCGATGCTCGAGCGTACCGATGTCGTCGCCCTCGCGAAGCAGGCCGAGGCGCAGTGCGCCGAGCTCTTCGAGGTCGACTCGACGATCGACGTCGTCCTCATGGTGGGCGTCGGCGCCGCGAACGCCGGCGAGCTCGTCGTCAACGGCCGCGGCGTCGCCTTCGCCTGCCTCGAGCACTTCACGAGCACGACGAACGCGACGACGCGCGGGCTCGGACTCGATCCCGAGCTCATCCCGATGTGGCTCGCGCATGAGGTCGCGCACTGCGTGCGCTACACCGCGCCGACGAGCCGCGCCGAGCTCCGCCGGGTCGTCTCGGCGGCGAGTGGGTTCTATTCGTATTGGGAGACCGGGCGCGCCGCGACGTTGCGCGAGCATCTCGTGAACGAGGGACTCGCCATCCATGCGGCGCGTCAGCTCAGCCCGGGCCACGCGCCCTGGGAGTACTACGGCTTCGAGCGCAAGCAGTATGCGCGCATCCGCGAATTGGAGCCCGTGCTCATGCGCGCGGTGGCCGAGGATCTCGAGCGCGTCGGACTCGGCCTTCGGCTGCGGTGGCTCTCGGGTGGCATGAGCGACGATGCGCGCACCGTGCATCGTCACGTGATCCCCGAGCGCGCCGGCTATTGGCTCGGCGCTCGGATGGTGGAGCAGGCGATCGATGAGAAGGGGATCGCATGGGCGTTGCGGGCCGATGCCCATGAGATCGGACATTTCGCCGACGTGGCCGCCCGCACGGCATAACCGATAGGCGGCGTCCCACGCGGTGAACGCGCGCGACCGGCTCCGGGGCCGGCCGCGCGTCGTTCTTCCGAGAGGGCAGATGGCGGGGAGCTATCGCTTCTTCCGCTCGCCCCCCGCCTTCGCCCCGCCGTTCCCCCCGCCCGTCTTCATCTTCGCCCGCTCGTTCCCGATCAACCACTGCTGCGGCATCGCGGCCAGGTTCTGCACCGTGTAGTAGACGTTGAGCCCGGATGCGAAGTTCAGCAGCAGGACCGTCATCATCACCGGCATCAGGTACGCCATCATCTTCGTCTGCGGGTTCGGCGGGACGTTCCGCATGCTCAGCTTCGAGAGCGCGAACATCGAGAGCCCCATCGCGAGCGGCATGATGTAGTACGGGTCCTTCAGCGAGATGTCGCTCAGCCAGAGGAACGGCACGCCGCGGAACTCGATCGTGTTCTGGAACACGAAGAAGAGCGCGAAGAGGATCGGCATCGGGAGCAGCATCGGCAGGCATCCCGAGAGCGCGGCGAACGGGCTCACGCCGTGCTCCGCGTACACCTTCATGACCGCCTCGCGCTGCTTCTCCGGATCCCCCTTGTAGCGCGCCTGCGCCGCCTGGATCTCGGGCGCGAGCCGCTGCATCTGCATGTTCGAGCGCATCATGCGCGAGTTGAGCGGCCACATGAGCACGCGCACGGCGACGCCGAACAGCACGAGGATCCAGCCATATTCGATGTTCAGCGTGCGCTTCATCCAGAGCAGGATGCGCATGACGATCGTCGCGAACGGCTGCACGACCGCGTTCGCGAACCCGCCGTACGGGTTCGCGTCCTTGAAGTCGCGCCCCATCGCGACGAGGCGCTCCCATTCCTGCGGCCCGGCATAGAGCTCGAAGTCGAGCGCCCCGTCGGTCAGCGGCGCCACGACCATGCCGCGCGCACGCGTCGCCACCTTGTTCTGCCGGATCTCGCCGATCACGTGCACCTCGGCGAACGGCGACGCCGTCGCCGCCTGCGGCGCGAGCACGCCGACGAGGAAGTACTTGCTCTTCGCCGCGGCCCAGGTGATCGGACCCGGCTGGAAGAGGCGTTCGCCCGGGTCGGGCTTGCGGAAGTCGATCCGCTCCGCGCCACCACTCACCGGCTTCATCGCGTAGGCGAGATGCCGGTGGTCCTCGGTCGTGTCCGCCTCCTGTGATGCGAAGCCCGCCGGCAAGTCGACGAGCAGGATCGCCGGCTGTGGGAGTCCTTCGGTGCGGAAACGCACGTCGGCGAGATAGTTGTCCGCCGCGAGCGTGTACGAGATCTCGATGCGTGCCGCCGCCGCGAGGCCGCTCATCGTCACGCGTGGGCGACCGGCGACGGTGTCCTGCGTCGCGGCGAACGCGATCCGCGAGAGATGGAGTGTGTCCCCTCCGGCGAGGATCCGATACGAGAGCATTGACTCACCGGGGAGCGCGAGCTGCACCGCGCCCTCGCGCCCGCCGAGCTGGCGGAAGCGAGGGAGGTCGGCCGAGAGGAGCGACGCGCCGAGCGTGGAGAAGCGGAACGTCGTGAGTTCGTTCGCGAGCGCGAGCGTGTCGGCGCGCACCGGTGCGGCCGGCGTCGCGGTAGGAGCACCGGTCGCACCGGCGATTGGCGTCGGGGCGCCGATCGTCGGCGTCGACGCCGAGGGCGTCACGGCGCTCGCCGGTCCCGGCACGCTGGGTGTCGTCGTGGTCGTCCGCGGCGGACCTGGGAAAAGCACCGGCGTGATCAACACGACGACGCCGGTGAGCACGAGCGCGAGGAAGAAACGCTTATCCATCTCGGGAGGTCGGGCCGGAGGAGGAAGGACGAGGAGGGACGACGTCAGGCACGGGGTCGTAGCCGCCGGGTCGGAACGGATGGCATCGCCCGATCCGCTTCACCGCGAGCCATCCGCCGCGGAGTGCACCGTGCTTCTCGAGCGCCTCGATCGCGTAGTGCGAACAGGTCGGCTGATAACGGCACGCCGCCGGCAACAGCGGAGAGAGCGCGACTTGGTACGCGCGCACGACGAGGATCAGGATCGTCTTCATGACGCCTTCGCGACGCGATCTACGAGACGACCGGCGATGCGCGTTACCTCATCGCCGAGCCGCGCGTACGAGGCGTCATACGCGACCGGTGCGGCTCGCAGCACGACGTCGATCGATCGCCGCGTCGCGAGCGACGGCAGTAGCGTCGTACGCGCGAGCTCGCGGAGTCGACGCTTCACGCGATTCCGCGCGACGGCCGTGTGCTTGTGGCGCGGAACGATGATCCCGATGCGCGGACGCGGAAGAAGGGAAGCGAGGTAGCGGACCTCGAGGCTCTCGGTCCGGAACCGCTTCCCTTCTTGGCGAACCAGCTCAAGGTCCGCCTTCCGCGTCAGCCGCGAGGCCGATGGAAAGCGGCGCAACGCAAGTATGGTGCAGCCCGCGAGGTCAGGCGCCGGCGTACTTCGACGGCAGCTTCACCGTGAGCCGCTTGCGGCCCTTCTTGCGACGGCGGCTCAGGACCTCGCGCCCCCACTTGGTTTCCATGCGCGCGCGGAACCCGTGCGTCCTGATGCGACGCTTGTTGCGCGGGCGGTAAGTCGGCTTCCCCATCGTGACTCCAAAAGGCTGGAAAATTCGAGCGTGAACAGACCGCTAAGCCTAGTCGCCCCCGAGGCTTAGGTCAACAGCGCCGCATCGACGCTGGCGTTGGCTCGCATACACGAGCGTTGACTTGTCCACAAGGCAGGGGTAGCTTCGACCCCCCTCGGATTTCCACACCTCGTTCGGCTTCGCTCGGTCCGGAATGTCCCTCACCGCCACCGAAGTCTGGACGCGCCTGCTCGACCGCGCGCGCACAGAACTGTCGGATCACATAGTTGATACCTGGCTCGCGCCGCTGACGGCGGCCGAGTTCTCCGGTGAGGCCCTCACCCTCAACGCCCCCGACCAGTTCTCGGTCGAGTGGAACGAGCGGCGACACACCCCCTTGCTCGAGTCCCTCGCCCCAGTCGCGGTGGGGCACCCGGTGAAGATCGCGCTGCGCGTACAGCAGGAGCGCATGCAGCGCTCTCAGATGGACCTGTTCGTGCCTGTAAAGGGACAGGAACGGCCCATCATGGCGCCAGAAAAGGCGCCGCAAAGCATCACCCTCAGCTCACTCAACGACCGCTACACGTTCGACACCTTCGTCATCGGCAAGTCGAACGACCTAGCCGCCGCCGCCGCCATGGCGGTCTCCCAAGCGCCCGGCAAGACCTACAACCCACTCTTCTTCTACGGGCCCACCGGGCTCGGCAAGACGCACCTCATGCAGGCGATCGCGCAGGAGATCCTCCGGCGCTCCCCCTCGACGCGCGTCACCTACATCACGACCGAGCAGTTCACGAACGACGTCATCACGTCCATCGGCAAGGGCGCGATGCACGACTTCCGACGGCGCTACCGCGAGACTGACCTGTTCCTCGTCGACGACGTCCACTTCATCGGCGGCAAGAACTCCACGCAAGAGGAGTTCTTCCATACGTTCAACGCCCTGTACGAAGCGGGCCGACAGATCGTCCTCACCTCCGACCGCCCGCCGTCCGACATCCCGAAGCTCGAAGCGCGCCTCGCCTCGCGCTTCGCCTGGGGCATGGTCGCCGACATCGGCCAGCCCGACCTCGAGCACCGCATCGCGATCCTCCGCCGCAAGGCCGAGATGGATCACCTCGAGCACACGATCCCCGACGACGTCCTGCACTTCATCGCCGATCACGTCCAGTCGAACGTGCGCGAGCTCGAAGGGTCGATCATCAAGCTCCTCGCGTTCGCCTCGCTCAAGCACCGCGTCATCACCGTCGAACTCGCGCGTGAGGCATTGCGGGACAAGCTGCGTTCGCTCGATGCCACGCCGCACCGCTCCGAGCGGCAGGATCGCATGCTCCAGATCCAGCAACGCGTCGCCGGCGAATGGGGCGTCACCGTCGATGGACTCCAGTCGAAGACACGCACGAAGAACCTCACCGTCCCGCGACAGGTCGCGATGTACCTCGCCCGCGAAATCCTCGGACTCCAACTCGTCGAGATCGGCCAGGCGTTCGGCGGTCGCGATCACTCGACCGTCATCCACTCGCTCGATCGCGTGGCCGAGATGATGAAGGAGAACGCGGACTTCCGAGCGCGCGTGGAGAAGGTGCGGGAAACCGTTCGCCACTCCACATGAATCACATTGCGTCCACGCCACATCTGCC
>CAYSAR010000171.1:0-5215 GCA_964428985.1 uncultured Gemmatimonadaceae bacterium
CGCATGCCGAGCGCTTCCATGAGCGTCGCGCGGTCGTAGGCGCGGCCCGCGCGCACGACCACTTCGACGAGCCGCAGCGCACCGATGCGCTCGAGCGGGTCGGCCGAGACCAGCACGAGGTCGGCGATGCGTCCCGGCGCGATCGTGCCGACCTCGCTTTCCATGCCCATGACGCGCGCCGGCACGCTCGTCGCGATGCGCAACACGTCGGCGCGCGGGACGCCGGCGCGCTCGTACGTCTCCAGTTCCTGGTTGTAGCTCGACCCATCGGTGCCGGCGACGATCGTGACGCCGGCGTCGTGCAGCCGCTTGATCAAGCGCAGGTAGTTCGCGTTCGCGCGCTTCGCCTCGACCGCGTCGGCGCCGGTCGTGTCGCGCATCCAGAGGTTGAACGTGCCGTCGACGACGGTGCGGTGGCGCACGAGGTCGGCGATGAGCGCCGTCATTGCCGGACCGTCGACGTCGATGTGCGGCGCGACGCGCGCGGCGACACCGGAGTAGGGACGCATCTCCGGCGCGTAGAGCGAGTCCTGGTAGAACGTCGAGAAGAGGAACGCCGCGTGGTTCACCTCGTCGAACCCGAGGCGGATCGCCGCGTTCACCGAGAGGCCGCGCGGGACGTGCCCACTGAGCCGGAGCCCGCGCGCCTTCGCGGTCTCGGAGATCACCGGCACGAGATCGGGGTGCAGCAGGTTGTAGAGCTTGACCTGGCGATAGCCGAGGTCGGCGTACCCGTTGACGAGCGCACGCGCCTCGTCCTCGGTGCGCGCGAGCGCCGCGCTCGGACCGGCCCAGAGCCCCGGGCCCTCGATGAAGCCGGCGAGCAGCACCTGCGGGGCGACGAGGTCGCCGCGGTTCGCGCGGTCGCGGATCGACGTCGCGATGTCGGTGTCGGCCGCGAGGTCACGGATCGTCGTGATGCCGCCGGCGAGCTGCCGGATGACGCCCGCGTTCTGGCTCGTGATCTGGAAGTGCGTGTGCATGTCCCACATGCCCGGCACGAGGTACTTGCCGGTACCGTCGATGACATGCGCGCCGCGCGGCGTCGCGACCGAGTCGGTGGGTCCGACGGCGACGATGCGTTGGCCGGAGACGACGACGGTCGTGCGCGGTCGCATGACGCCGCGCTCGGTGTCGACGACGTTCGCGTCGCGGATGACGAAATTGCCCGCCGCGCGCGGCGTGATGCCGCGCGCGAGCGCGGTGGCCTCGCGCTCGCGATAGGCGACCTCGATCGCGCGCAGCGGCGCGAGGAGCGAGGCATGCTCGCGCCGGATCGTCGTGAACCATCCCGCCTGGCTCGCGAGAAGTTCCCCGTCGCCGTCGAGCCAGAGCACCTGCGGCGTGCCACCGAACCCGTACTCGAGCAAGGCCATGCGCGCCCGCACCGCACCGCGCGCGGAGGTGAGCGTCGTATCGACGGCGATCGTCGCGCGCGCTTCGCCGCCGGGGAGGAGCCGATCGGTGCGCGATGGAAGCGCCAGCAGGTGCCGCGCGAGCCGCGCCTGGTCCCACGCCGTGCCGTTGCCGAGCGCGTAGAACCCGCCGCCGGCGCGCGCGCCGGCATTCCCGGCCCGCCACCAGCGCACGGAGTCGGCGGAGACCGCGAAGCGATCGGTGACCGAGAGCACCTGTCCGGTGCGCGAGAGCGAGCGACTCTCGCCGCCGGTCACGCGGCCCTGCGCGTCGACGGCGTAGCGCGTCTCGACCCACCGTCCGCGATTGCGGTCGATATGCCCATAGCGCGTGACGATCGAGTCGGCGGTGCGGACGACCATGAACGTCCCGGCCTCACGACCGTGGTTGTCGACGATGTAGGACGTCGTGTCCGCGACGGCGAACGAGGCGGCGGCGAGCAGGAGCAGCATGGCAGGTCCTCGGGTGCCGTGGTCGGCAAGGGGATGGGCGCTCGGCGGCGCCCGTCACTCGGTGTAGAATACGGTTCTGACCGACCTGCCGCTGGAGGCCCTGATGTCGTCCCGACCGCGCTTCGCGATCGTTCCCATCGTGCTCGTCGCCCTGAGCTGCAGCGACGAGATCCCCCTCGAGGCGCAGGGCAACGCGCCGGCGTCGCCGCAACCGCAGTCGACGCAAGGCGTCGTCCGTGCCGAGACCGTCGCGAGCGGGCTGGAGCATCCATGGTCGCTCGAGTTCCTGCCGGATGGTCGCATGCTCGTCACGGAGCGGCCCGGTCGGCTTCGCCTCGTGAACACCGACGGGACGCTCTCGGCGCCGCTCGCCGGCCTGCCGGAGATCCACGCGCGCGGCCAGGGCGGCTTGCTCGACATCGCGCTCGACCCGGCGTTCGCGACGAACCGCACGATCTATCTCTCCTTCGCCGAGCCGGGCGAAGGCGGGGCGGGCACGGCGGTGCTGCGCGCTCGGCTCGGCGAGGGCACGCTCGAAGGCGTCGCGGTGATCTATCGCCAGCGCCCGAAGGTCGAGTCGAATGGCCACTTCGGCTCGCGGCTCGTCTTCGCGCAGGACGGCAAGCTGTTCATCACGCAGGGGGATCGCCAGGCGGCGCAGTTCCGCGGGCGCGCCCAGCTGCTCGACCAAGGCATGGGGAAGATCATGCGCATCAACCCCGATGGGTCGATCCCGGAGGACAATCCCTTCGTCGGCCAGGACGGCGCGCAGCCGGAGATCTGGTCGTACGGCCATCGCAACGTCCAGGCGGCGGCGCTCCACCCCGAGACCGGGCAGTTGTGGACGATCGAGCACGGCGCGCGTGGTGGCGACGAGCTCAACCACCCCGAGAAGGGGAAGAACTACGGGTGGCCGGTGATCACCTACGGTCGCGACTACTCGGGCGCGCGCATCGGCGAGGGGAGCGCGAAGGAAGGCATGGAGCAGCCCGTCTATTACTGGGACCCGGTCATCGCGCCATCGGGGATGACGTTCTACACGGGGGATGCGATCCCCGGATGGAAGGGCAGCATCCTCGTGGGCTCGATGACTCCCGGCGGCCTCGTGCGGCTCGTGATGCAGGATGGCACGGTGCAGCGCGAGGAGCGATATCTGGGCGACCTGCGTGAGCGCTTCCGCGACGTGAAGCAGGGTCCCGACGGGTTCCTCTACGTCGTGACCGACAGTCCGGAAGGGCGCGTCCTTCGCATCCGGCCGCAATGATGCGGACGATCCCGATCGTCGCCGCGGTGATCGCGCTCGCGGCCACGCCCGTCGCCTCGACGGCGCAGCCGCGCGAGCCGGAGCGCCCACCGGTCGCGCCGGGCGCCGACCCGAACGACTGGGAGGCCCACTTCGATCGCGGCGCGAAGCTCTTCCGCGAGGAGCCGGCGCTCGCCGGCGCGCATCTCTACTGGGCGTCGCGACTCGACCCATCGCGCGCCGAGCCGCTCTACGCGCGGTGGGCGAACTATCTCTTCCGCGCGAAGAACGAGGACATCTACGCGTACCTGCGCGGCGAGGAAGCGATCTGGCGTCGCCCGGACTTCCTCGAGGCGTGGGGCCTGCGCGAGCGCGCGCTCGTCCGGAACCCGTTCGTGCATCGTGGACTCGAAGTGCTCGTCTACGATCGCCTGCCGGGTGACTTCCTCGACAGTCGCGACAACCGCGCGTGGATCGCGTACACCGAGGGCAAGTTCCAGCAGGCGGTCGCGCTGCAGACGCGTACGATCGAGCGCGGTGGGACGAAAGCGATGTGGAACCGTTTCGACCGGTCGCTCGCGGCCGTCGCCGCCGGCGACCTGCCACTCGCGCTCAGCGACCTCAAGGCGCTCGTCGAGGAGCTGCGGCGCCAGGACGACCAGCGCATGGTCGCGCTCTACGCATCGAAGCATGACCTGCTGTACATGATCGGGCTCGTGCACAACCAGATGGGCGATCGCGCCGCGGCGCGCGCCGCGTTCGGCGAGTCGACGGTCGAGAATGCCGCGTTCGGCTATGCGTGGGCCGGCCTCGCCGCGCTCTCGTCCGCCGCGCGACAGCACGCACAGGCGGCGACCGAGTACGAGCAGGCGCTCCAGATCGAGCCGGAGGATGGATACTTGCATTACCTGCACGCGCAGACGCTCTTCGCGCTGCAGCGGTATGAAGGCGCGGCGACGGCGCTCACGCAGGCGATCGCGCTCGAGCCGCACTTCGCGGCGCCGCACTACCTCATGGGACGCGTGCGCGAGCGGCAGGGCCGTGAGGCGGACGCCTACCCGCACTACGAGCGGTTCGTCGCGCTCGCGACGGCGAAGGACCCGCAGGCGAAGTCGATGCGCCTTCGGCTGGAGCTGCGCGCGAAGGCCGACACGACGCGGCGGACGCCCTGATGGCGAACGACGACCGCCCGCTTCTCGTGCCGGCGCTCATCATCGCGCTGGGCGTCGCCGTCGCGGGGTTCGCCGTCGGCCATGGCTTCTCGGCGGGTCGCGCCACCGATCGGTTCGTCGAGGTGAAGGGCCTCGCCGAGCAGGAGGTCGAGGCGGACCTCGCGCTCTGGCCACTGCGGTTCACCGCGACCGGCAACGACCTCGCGCAGGTCCAATCGCAGGTCGCGCGCGACACGCGGCAGGTGATGACGTTCCTCGCGCGGAACGGCATCGACACCGCCGGCGCCGAGTTGCAGAACCTCGAGGTCTCCGACGCGCTCGCGAACCGCTACAACCCGAACACCGGCGGGCCGCGTTTCATCATCCAGCAAGTGCTCATGGTGCGGTCGAACCAGCCGCGCGTCGTGATGGCGGCGAGCCAGCGTGTCAGCGAGCTCGTGTCGGCCGGCGTCGTGCTGAACCAGTCGGGGGACTACGGCATGGGCGGGCCGACGTACGTGTTCACGGGCCTCAACGCGCTCAAGCCCGACATGATCGCGACGGCGACGGCGAACGCGCGCGTCGCCGCCGAGCAATTCGCGCGCGACTCACGCACCGAACTCGGCCCGATCCGTCAGGCGAATCAAGGGGTGTTCGTGATCCTCCCGCGGGACCAAGCGCCGGGGGTGCAGGAGGGGAGTCAGTTGTCCAAGACGGTGCGGGTGGTGTCCACCGTGCAGTACTTCCTGAAGTAGGTGGCCGACGGCGATGCGGGGAACGCAACTACGGTCCGTGGTGCGGGGGGTGGTGCTGGATGCCTGCTGCGTGGGGGATGCCTGAAGAGTGAAACCGGCGAGTGATGCTTGGATGGGGATGAGCCCCTACCCAAGCATCAGGTACCGGCTTCAATCCCCATGCATCTCCCCCGTACTCGGCATCCATCACCGCCCCCC
>CAYSAR010000172.1:0-5215 GCA_964428985.1 uncultured Gemmatimonadaceae bacterium
ACGAGGGATCGAGCTCGATGCGGCCGGGATCGCCATCGTAGGTGAACGCGCGGACGCCACCGTCGGGGAGGACGAGGCGCAGTACGGTCGTCGTGTGCACGCCGAGATGCGCGAGGCGCGGCTCGATCGCGAACCGCGCATCGGGTGACGCGATGTCGAACGCGATGACGAGATCGAACATCGCCGACTGCCAGGTGAGTCCCGTGCCTTCGGCGAGCCGCGGTGCGGCGAGGTGCGCGAGCGCGGTCTCGTGTGACTCGAACGACCGATCGCTCGGCAGCGAGACGCGTACGGCGGTGATGCGCGCGTCGCCGAGCTCGCGGCCGTCCTCGTAGAGCGAGAGGTAGTCGGCGACCCAGAGCCGCGCGGCATCGGGGAGCAACGCCGTCACGCGCTCGATGTGCAGCGAGCCGTCGTCGTGCAGCGGGAAGTCGAGGTCGCGCATCGCCTCGAGCGGCACGCGCGCGACGACGCGCAGCGTGCGACCCTCGGGGATCACGAACGCCTGGATCGCGACGCTGGCGGGGATCTCGTGGCCGCCGAGCGCGCGGGGCGTCGCGACGGCGGCGGTCAACGCGAGCGCGCAGAGCGCCGTACGCGAACGCAGGGGCTGCAGAGTCTGGTGGAGCATCGCGAGGAGATATAGCATTTGGCGCTGCGGTCCACAGCGCGGGCGCCTGCGCCGTCACGTTGACCGACCCCCACCCTACGGAGCCGGGATGCTGCGGAAGAGAACGCTGTTCACCACGGGAGCGCTGGCCACGGTCATCGTCGCGCTCTTCGTCGCCCAGTCGCGGCTCGACGCGACGCTGCGCGAGCAGGCGGTGCAGGCGCCCGCGTTCGAGGTCGATCCCTTCTGGCCCAAGCCGCTGCCCAATGGCTGGGTGATCGGCTCCGCGATCGGCGTCGGGGTCGACTCGCGTGACCACGTCTTCATCATCCATCGGCAGGAGTCGCTGAACGCGCGTACCGAGGTCGGCGCCGCGCAGAACCCGCCGACCGGATCGTGCTGCACGCCGGCGCCGCCGGTGCTCGAGTTCGACCCCGAGGGCAACCTCGTCAACTCATGGGGCGGCCCCGGCGAGGGGTACAAGTGGCCGGCGAGCAATCACGGCATCTCGGTCGACCATCTCGACAACGTCTGGATCGGCGGCAACGGCGAGGGCGATTCGCACATCCTGAAGTTCGCGCATGACGGGACGTTCCTCATGCAGATCGGCATCCCCGGGCGCCCGACGAACTCGAACAGCCGCGAGGCGTTCGGTCGCGTCGCGAAGGTGAGCTTCGACGCGCAGGCGAACGAGGCGTACGTCGCCGATGGGTATCGCAACAAGCGCGTCGCCGTGCTCGACATGAACACCGGCGCGATCAAGCGGTTCTGGGGCGCGTACGGCAACGTGCCGAACGACTCGAACCTCGGCCCCTACAACCCCGACGCGCCGCTCGCGCAGCAGTTCCGGAACCCCGTGCACTGCGCCGAGCCGTCGAACGACGGGCATGTGTACGTCTGCGACCGGCCGAACAACCGCATCCAGGTCTTCACGCGCGAAGGGAAGTTCGTGAAGGAGGCGCGCATCGCGCCGCGCACGCTCGGCGACGGGGCCGTGTGGGACATCGCCTTTTCCCGCGACGCACAGCAGCGGTTCATCTACCTCGCCGACGGCAAGAACGAACGCGTGTACGTGATCGATCGCCAGTCGCTCGAGATCCTCACCGCCTTCGGCGGCGGCGGCCGCCAGCCCGGCCAGTTCTTCGCCGTGCACTCGATCGCGACCGATTCGAAGGGCAACATCTTCACGACCGAGACGTACGAGGGGAAGCGGGTGCAGAGGTTCGCGTACAAGGGGATGCGGGCGGTTTCACGGAAGGATCAGGGGGTCCTCTGGCCGTCGCGTTAAGACGGTTGCTCGATTGCTGGATGAGAGAATCGGAAGCGGCCCGGCGACGCGAGTCGCGGGGAGCGGTGCAGGGTGCTCGATGCGAGGCGAGCGCTACGAGACCATCCGCGTCATCGATCCCGACGGGAACGAACTCTTCTTCCCGCGCCCCGATTGACCACGACGTCGGCCCGAAGGTCGTTCCTCGCACCAGGCACCGAGCACCACTCCCCGCGACTCGCGTCGCCGGGAGGCTTCCCTCCTCTCTCCTCCCGCTTCGTACTCAGGCGGCGGTCGGCTTCGTCGGCGTCCCCCCCGGCGGCGTCACGCTCCGCTTCCCCCGTGACGGCGTGATCCGCGCAGGCGCTGTCTCCGATTCCAACGCCGCCAGCAACGACTCCGCCGGCGACGCCTGGGCCGCCTTCGCGGCGAACTCCTCGGGGTCCGGCGGCGGATCGACATTCGGCAGCTCGTCGAGCGGGAGCGTGTTCACCGCCTTCGCCTTGGGATCGAGCAGGCGCCGGTGATAGTCGACCTGCCCGAGGTGGTAACCGAGGTGTGCCGCGAGATGGACGAGGAACTGCGACGTCGTCAGCATCCGCCCCCCGATCGGCATAGGATACCGGGCCGAGAGGCGTGCGTCCTCGGGGCGGCCGAGGGCTTCCTCGATGGCTTCGACCGTCGCGTCGATCTCCTGCAGTAGCTCGGCGCGCGGGACGTCGCGTCGGCTGAACTCGGCGTCGCGGTCGCGCTTGTAGGGCTGGGCGCCGAGCACCGCCCCGACGAAGTGGCGGAGGTTTCCGCAGAGGTGGAGGACGAGCGTGCCGGCAGGGTTCGCGATGCCCGGCGCCTCCTTCCAGAGGAGCTTCTCGTCGGGATACGCCTCGACCTCGCGTCGTACGGCCCTCAGCTCGCGTACGAACACCGCCCTGAAATCATTGATTGACATCCGGTTGCTCCCCTCGCGATGGACCGGTCGGCGCTCGGTGCGCGCTGCCGGCCGACTTTTCCGCCGGGCGCACGCCGGGGGTAGATTCCCCTGAAGCGCGTGGCCGCCCAGCGACCTGTGCAGACATATCCTCTTCAAGCCGGAGTCGATCCCGTGTCCGTCGGTTCGAACGTCCTCTCTTCCGTGGGATACCCCGCCGTCCGCCCGGTTGCGCTGCGGCTCGGGCGCCGCACCCTCCTTGGTTTCCTCGCCGCCGCCGTCGCCCTCGCGACCGCCGCGCCGGCGGTCGCCCAGGACCGTCTGCGCAGCATGCCCGGCTATGAGCAGTGGGCGGCGATGCAGCCGAAGTACCGTGACGCGTTCAAGTCGGGCGCGGTCACCGCGGCCTGGGCCGAGGATGGCAAGTCGTTCGAGTACACGCGCGACGGCAAGCGCTGGAAGTTCGACGTCGCGACGCGGCGGGCGACCGAGACCGCGATGCCGACGGCGCAGCAGGGGCCGCGGCGCATGGGGCCGGCTCGCGGCCGTCAGGCGACCGAGGCCTTCTCCCCCGATTCCAGCAAGAAGGCGATCTACAAGGACCGCAACCTCTTCGTCGCGGACCGGGACGGGTCGAACGAGCGCCAGCTCACGACCGACGGCAGCGTGGAGAAGCGCATCAAGTACGGCACCGCGAGCTGGGTTTACGGCGAGGAACTCGGCCAGACGACCGCGATGTGGTGGTCGCCCGACGGCAGCAAGCTCGCGTTCTACCGGTTCGACGAGAACCCGGTGAAGGACTACTGGCTCCAGACCGACCAGACGGCGGTGCAGGGGACGGTCATGATCGAGGCCTACCCGAAGGCGGGCACCGACAACCCGCTCGTCGACCTCTTCATCCATGACCTCGCGACGGGGAAGACGACGCAGATCGACGTGCGCGATGGGAAGCCGTTCACTGACGATGTCGTCGGACACTACGTGTACGCGGTGAACTGGACGAAGGACGGCTCCGAGCTGCTCGTGAACCGGACGAACCGCCGGCAGAACGTCATGGAGTTCACCGCGTGCGCGCCGGCGACCGGCAAGTGCCGCACGATCATCCGCGAGGAGTGGCCGGCGAGCTGGACGGACAACACGCCGACGATCCGTTGGCTCGAGGACGGCAAGCGTTTCATCTGGGAATCGGAGCGCAATGGCTTCGCGAACTACTACCTGTACGACCTGAGCGGCAAGCTCATCGCGCCGCTCACGCAGCACCAGTTCGAGGTCGGAGGCATCGTGAAGGTCGACGAGCGCGCGCGGCAGCTGTGGTACTATGCGCGCTCGGGCGACACGTTCATGAAGATGCAGCTGCATCGCGTCGGGCTCGACGGCAAGGGCGATCGTCGCCTGACCGACCCGACGAAGCACCACACGGTGAGCGTCGCGCCCGATGGCCGCCACTTCACCGACGTCGCGCAGACGCACAAGGACGCGCCGGTCACGACGCTGCGCGACGCGAACGGCCGCGAGGTCGCGAAGGTCGCCGAGAGCGATCTCTCGGGCTTCGTCGCCGCGGACCTCGAGCCGGTCGAGATGTTCACGTACACGGCGGCCGACGGCACGACGCAGCTCCAGGGGATGATCAACAAGCCGTCGAACTTCGATCCGTCGAAGAAGTACCCGGTGCTCTTCTCGGTGTACGCCGGCCCGGCGACGAATGGCGCGCGCGAGTCGTTCGCGCTGCCGAGCATGACGACCGAGTTCGGCTTCATCGTCGTCACGCTCGACACGCGCAGCGCGGCGGGGCGGGGCAAAAAGGCGCTCGACGCGATCTACGGGAAGCTCGGCGAGGTCGAGATCGATGACCTCGCGGCGGCGTCACGCCATCTCGCGAAGTTGCCGTACATCGACGGCGAGCGCGTCGGCATCTACGGCACCTCGTACGGCGGCTACGCCTCGGCGCTCGCGCTGCTGCGCCACCCGGACGCGTTCGCGGCGGCCTCGGCGAGCAGCGCCGTGACGAGCTGGCACCACTACGACACGATCTACACCGAGCGGTACATGTACACGCCGCAGGCGAATCCCGAGGGCTACGAGAAGGGGAACGCGATGCGGTACGCGAAGGACCTGAAGGGTCGGCTCATGATCTACTACGGCACCGCCGACGATAACGTGCACCCGAACAACTCGATGCAACTCATCAAGGCGCTCCAGCAAGCGGGCAAGAGCTTCGACGTGCAGGTCGGGCCCGATGCCGGGCATAGCGGGATCAATCCGCAGCGGATGATGGAGTTCTTCATCGATGCGCTCGTGATGGGGCGAACGACCGCGATGTGAGTCGCGCGTTCGTGAATGACGGGTACGGGGGGGTACCCCGGTACGGGGTTCGCGGTGGGGGTAGGGATGCCGGGTTCGGGAGGATGAT
>CAYSAR010000173.1:0-1144 GCA_964428985.1 uncultured Gemmatimonadaceae bacterium
ACGCCGTGCTGCACCTGCTGTATTCGCGCTTCATCACGATGGTGCTGCACGACGCCGGCTTGCTGGACTTCGAGGAGCCGTTCACGCAGTTCCGCGCCCACGGGCTCATCATTCGCGAAGGCGCGAAGATGTCGAAGTCGAAGGGCAACGTCGTGAATCCCGACGAGTACATCGACGCGTGGGGTGCCGACTCGTTCCGCACCTACCTGATGTTCCTCGGGCCGTTCGAGGAGGGCGGCGACTTCCGCGACGCGGGGATCAGCGGCGTGAAGCGTTTTCTCGACCGGCTCTGGGCGAGCGTGCGCGACTGCACGCGCGACGGCGCGCCGGACGACGACGTCATGCGCAAGCTGCACGCGACGATCAAGAAGGTCGGGGAGGACACGCCGGCGCTGAGCTACAACACCGCGATCGCGGCGATGATGGAGTACATGAACGCGCTGCGCCGCGGCGAGCGCACGCCGCATCGCTCCGAGGTCGAGCCGCTCGTGCAACTCGTGTCGCCCTTCGCGCCGCACGTGGCCGAGGAGCTGTGGGAGATGCTTGGGCACGAGCAGAGCGTCTTCGACTCCGGCTGGCCGCGGTATGAGGCGGCGATGCTCGAGAGCGAGACGATCGAGCTCGTGGTGCAGGTCGGTGGGAAGACGCGGGGCAAGGTGCGGGTGCCGAAGGACGTCACGCAGGACGCGGCGCTCACCGCGGCCCGAGCCGACTCGGCGATCGCGAAGTTCATCACGGGTGAGCCGAAGAAGGTCATCCTCGTTCCTGGGCGGCTCCTGAACATCGTGGTTTGAGCTGAACGACGTTCACCAGCGAGCGGAACTGCTCTCACCACCGAGGCACAGAGGTGAACGGCGAGGGCCGCCGAGGACTGCGACTGCAACAACTTCGAAGGGGGCTTCCGGGCGAGATCCTGCCCGGAAGCCCCCTTCAAGTCCTTCCTCGGTGCCCTCTGTGCCTCGGTGGTTTGCTGTCGCAGTTGGCGGTGAAGTCAGCGACTGGATCGCATCGTCGACGTCCCGCCCTTCTGCGAATCCACCCGAACCGTGAACGGCCCGTTCCCCGTCACGATCCACCGCACGCGCACGACCGAGTTCCCCGGGATGTTCCGCACGCGGATGTTCGCCGGGTCGCGCTTCTGCTC
>CAYSAR010000173.1:1244-5192 GCA_964428985.1 uncultured Gemmatimonadaceae bacterium
CCGAGTTCCCCGGGATGTTCCGCACGCGGATGTTCGCCGGGTCGCGCTTCTGCTCCGTCGCGTCGCCGGTGCGCTCGTTGTCGACGATGAACCCCGCGACGACGCGTCCGCCCTCGAGCGAGACAAGGTCCGGCCGCGTGATGTCGTTCTCGAGGTCCTGCTGCGTGTGCGTCGGCGCGAGCTTCGTGTTCGCGACGACCGCCGTCACCTCGGTCAGTCCGCCGCCGAGCGAGCGCGTCGTCACCGAGTCGACGCGCACGAGCGGCATCTGCGACGTCTGGAAGAGCGTGAACATCATGTTCCGGTGCGCGTCCGACTGGAGCATGAAGCCGGGCTCGACGCGCCCGAAGTTCTTCTTCGTCCCGCCGACCTCGATGCGCCCGTACTGCGGATGGTCGACCTCCTGCCACTCGACCATCGCTTCGCCCATGAGCAGCAGCGTGTTGAACCGCGACTCGACCGTCTGGTACCGGTTCTGCCCGCGCTCCGGCTGCTTGTAGAAGTAGAGGAACGGCGTCCAGAGCTCGTTGCTGAACGTGAGGATGCCGCGCGCGCCGTAGAACCAGTCGAGCTCGCCGCCCCACACGGTGTAGAGATCGCGCCAGACGATCATGTAGCGGTAGCCCGGCAGGATCTCCTCGCCGATGCGCCCGATCTCGTCGAACACGTCGACGTCCTGCGGACGGTACTCGTCCTGCGGCACGCCCGGGCCGCGCAGCAGCATGCCGCCCGAGTTATGGTAGCTCTGCGCGCCGGCGATGTTCGGGTGCGCGATCACGAAGTCCATGATGTTCCGCGTCTCGACGAGCGAACCCGGATAGCGATCGGCGCCACCCTGCACGTACTGCGGCGCCCAACGCCAGGGCCAGTTGCGGTTCGGGTCGTAGCCGCCGTCGGCGTCCTCGTTCACGAAGCCGTCGCCGTCGTTGTCGAACCCTTCCTGGCCGAGCAGGTCGTACTCGCCCTGCTCACCCGGCCGCACCGGGATCATGAGGCGCGGGTCCTCGGGGCTCACCTTGAAGCGGCCGTTCACGTTCTTGCGGCGCATCTGCGTGATGTGCCCGTCGCCGTTCAGGTCGTCGAGGTTGTCCTCGTCGACGCGCCCGTCGCCGTCGTTGTCGCGCGGCGCGAGGCCGGTGCGCGGCGAGTTCGCCGTGTTCGGGCGATGGATGAAGTGGTCGCGCGCGTCGGGATTGATCGTCGGCACGATGTACAGCGTGTACTGGTCGAGCAGCGAATCGACCGCCGGCACCTGATCCGCCATCTCGGCGAGATACCACGCGGTGTAGAGCGAGAACTCCGATCCCTGGATCTCGTTCGAGTGGATGTTGCCGTCGATGTACATCGCCGGCTTCTTGTCGGCGTCGCCGTGGTCAAAGTTCGACACGGTCAGCAGCACCATGTCGCGGCCCTGCGTGCTCTTGCCGATCGACCCCATCTTGATGCGGTTGGGATGCGCCGCGGCGAGCCGGCGCGAGATCTCCATGATTCCCGCGTGGTCGTAGAAGCGGTCCCACATCACCGCGACCTTCGGGTTCGGCGGGGAGCCGAGCGCGGCGAGGGCGCCGGCGACCGGCACCTGCGTCGCGCGCGCCGTCGGTGGCGTCGTCGGGATCGGTTGGCGCTGCTGCGCCGCGAGCGTCTGCGTGGCGACCGGCGCGCTGAGCAGCGCGGCGACGATCGCGAGAGTCGGTCGGTTCATGATGGTCATGGTGAGGTTACCTCCCCGCCCGCAGCGTGATCGCCTGCGTGCGGAGGCCGGCGTTCGGCGCGCCGACGGTCAGCTGCACCGTCGAGCCCGCGTCACCGACGACGAGCCACTCGAACTCCTCGGTCGTGCCGCTGCCGTTGAGCGCGTTGATGTACTGGAGCTTCCGGCCGCTGCCGAGCGACTGCCCGTTCGCGAGGCCGAGTTCGACCTTCACGCGCATCGGCAGCCGCGAGCGCACGCCGATCGCGGCGAGCGTCGGCAGGAAGCCGTCGTTGCGCACCGCGACCTTCACGCGCCAGACCCGCGGGCCGACCGACTCCACGCTCGTGCGCGCGATGACGACTTTCGGCAGCATGCGCGTGAGCTCGACGACCCAATCGGCCTGCTTGCGGCCGAGCGAATCGAGCGTCGCGCCCGGCGGGTTGAGCAGCGCGCCCGGCGCGAAGCCACCGACCTCGACCGGGTTGCCGTCGATCGTGTAGCCGTTCACCGGCGTCCATTCCACGAAGCCGGCGGGATTGTTCGACTTCATCCAGCGATACTGGTTGCGCTCGGCCGCGAGCGGATCGTTCGACGGCGCCTTGCGACCGGCCGCCGTGTCCGCCGGCGCCTTGCCCGGCCACCAGACGCGCGAGCCGAACGCGAAGCGACCCATGTGGAAGTACGCCCACGAGAGTGGGTCGCCGTTGTGACCGGCGAACGTCGGCGCGTCGGTCTTCGGCGTCGCCGCGAAGCGCTTGCTCACCTCGCTGAACCAGGCGTTGTCCTCGGGGAGCGTCGACGAGAACGGACCGCCCGCCGACGTCCCCTGCGGCCGCCCGCTTATGCCCGGGACGCGCCGCCCTTCCCACGCCTTCACGAGGTTGTCCTGCATGCCGAGCACGTACACGGCCGCGATGTTTGCGCGCGTCGAGACGAACTCGGCGAGCGCGCGCGTCTCGGTCGCCGAGAACGAGTGCGTGCCGGCGCCGGCGCTGAACCACGGATACTCGTGGCCGAAGTTGATCGAGATGTCGGTGCCGCCTGGGCCGTCCTCGTTGTACGCGTCGTCGCCGTCGTCGTCGCGGCCTTCGGTGAGGAGCCTGTAGATGCCGATCTCGCCCTTCGTCGCATCGGCGCGGCGGAGCAGCGCCGGATCGATCGAATCAGCGACGTACTCGCCGCCGGCCCCGACCCGCACGCGCATCATCGTGATGAGGCCGTCCCCGTTGAGGTCATCGGGCCCGTCCTCGTCGGTCACGTGGTCGCGATCGTCGTCGGACGCCTGGTCGTTCCCGCGACGCTCGGTGCGCACGCGCGCGAAGTACGCTTCCGACGCGTCGGGGTTGAGGCGCGGCACGACGTAGATCGTGTAGTCGTTGAAGAGCGTCGTGCCGAGCTGCGCCGACCCGTGGCGCGATGCGAGCTCGCGGACGATGCGCAGCGCGACCTCGCTCGACGCGAGCTGCGGGCCGTACGCGCCGGCGACGATCAGGAGCGCTGGCTTCTCGTCGGAGTCGCCGAGCCGCACGAGCTGCACCGGACGACCGCCCGGCGACGTCGCGAGCGTGCTCACGGTGACGAACGCGCGGTTCGCGCGCGCGATGGAATCGACGGCGGCGGAGAGCCGCGCGGCGGTGTGGTAGCCGTCGGTCGGTCGGGCCTGCGCCGACGCCGGCGCGGCGCCGATGGCAAGCGAGGTCACGGCCGCGGTCGCGACCGCGGCGAGGCCGGTCACTGCACTTCGTGTGAGGGTCATCTCTCTATAGGATGGGGGACACCGGAACTTACGCGCTGCGGGCCTCGATGGTTGGCCGCACGTGGCGCGGTCGGCTAAGCTACGACATGGCCACGACCGTCGAGGGCCGCGCCGACGCCGCGCGCATCGAGCCCGCGCTCCGCGACCAGGTGATCGCCTGGCGGCGCCACCTGCACCAGCATCCGGAGCTCTCCTTCAACGAGGAGCGCACCGCGCAGTTCGTGCACGATGCGCTCGCGTCGTTCGGCGGACTCGAACTGTCGAGGCCAACCGCCACGAGCGTCGTCGCGCGGCTCTTGACCGGGCGACCGGGCCCCGTGCTCGCGCTGCGCGCCGACATGGACGCGCTCGCGATCACCGAGGAGACGGGGCTCCCGTTCGAGAGCGTGAACCGCGGTGTTATGCACGCCTGCGGGCACGATGGTCACACCGCGATGCTCCTCGGCGCGGCGCAGCGGCTCGTCGCGCTCAAGGATCAGCTTCGTGGCGAAGTGCGGTT
>CAYSAR010000174.1:0-5150 GCA_964428985.1 uncultured Gemmatimonadaceae bacterium
CCTGACGGCGCACGCGGGTGTGCCGCTGCTGCGCATCGTCGTCGCCGACGACCTGCCGCCGATCGGGAACAGCGTCCAGATGCCGCCCGTCTCGGTCTTCCGCGACGGCTTCGCGCACGTGGCCGGGAAGGTGCGCTACCAGGTCCGTCGCGGAGCCGACGCGCTGCACCTCCACGTCAACGTGCCACGCACGGGATTCCCGCGCAGCTTCACGCCGGTCGCGCTCCAGCGCTTCGCGCACTTCAACTACCTGAGCCACGCCGAGCGGCGCGTGAAGTCGTTCGTCTACGACATCTTCGACTACGCCGCGCAGGAGGCGCAGCTCGGACTCGGCCAGACGTTCGTGCACGCGAGCTCGCTCGAGCGCGACGGCAAGGCCGTCGCGCTGCTCGCGTGGGGCGGCATCGGCAAGACGACGAGCATGCTCAAGCTCGTCCTCGAGGATGGGTGGCGATTCCTCAGCGATGACCTCGGGATCGTCGATGACGACGGGGTGCTGCATCGCAGCCCGAAGCGCATGCAGGTCTACGGATACAACCTGCGCGGCCAGCCCGCGATCGAGGACGCGTTCCTCGGGCGACGCAGCCTCGTCGACCGCACGTCGTGGGCGATGTTCAAGGTCCTCAAGGGGAATCAGCGCGTGCGCCGCCGTGTCTCGGCCGAGGAGATGTTCGGTGAGGCGCACGTCGCGCGCTCAGGACAGCTCGCGCGGGCCGTGTTCCTCGAGCGTCACACCGGCACGGAGTTCCGGCGGCAGGAGGTGTCGCCGCGCGCGCTCGCCGTGCGTTGCGCCGCGATCCTCCTTCGCGAGCTCGACGCGTTCATGCTCGTGACCTGCGCCGCCCACGGCGCCGGCACGAATGCGGTGCGCACGATGGGCGAACTCGAGTCTGCGTCGCGCGATCTCTTCGAGCGCGTGTTCTCACGCGTGCCCTGCGAGGTCGTCGGGATCCCGCGCGGGGCGATGCCGGATGCGCTCGTGGATCACCTGCGACCGATCATCGGCGAGGGGCGCTGATTCACGGCAACGCGAACGCGATCAGCGCGTCGCTCCCCCCGAACGTCTCGCCATCGCCTCCCGCCGCGATCACGACGTACTGCTTGCCGTCCGCCCCCACGTAGGTCATCGGCGTCGCCTTGCCGCCGGCGGGGAGCGGAGTGCTCCACAACTCGCGTCCGGTCTCCACGTCGTACGCGCGGAAACGGCGATCGATCGTCGACGCGATGAACACGAGACCGCCCGCCGTCACGATCGGCCCGCCGAGGTTCGGCGCGCCGGCGCCGCTCGGCAAGGCGCCAAGTGGCACGTCCCACGCGATGCGCCGGTTGGCGACGTCGACCGCGACGAGCTTGCCGAACGGCGGGGGCGTGCAGGGCACGAGCCCCGGACCGATGAGGAATCCGCGCACCTGGTGGAAGTCGGTGCCGCGCACGCGATTCACCTCCGCGCCGTTCTCGCGGGCCCAACGGCGCAGTGAATCGACATCGAGACCCTGCGTCGGCATCAGCCGCACCCACGCCGCGATCGTGTTCACCGGCACGATCGCGAAGCCGCGCGCCGCGTCCCACGCGAGGCCGCCCCAGTGCGCGCCGCCGATGTTCGACGGCACGACGAGCGTGCCTTGCAGGCTTGGCGGAGTGAACGGCCCCTCGTTGCGCAGCGCGGCGACCTGCGCACGGCACGCGGCGCGACCCTCGGCCGTCGCGCCGTATATATCCTCGACGGTGAAGCGATGCGGACTCAACGGCGGGATCGTGCTGAAAGGCTGCGTCGGCCACGCCTCCTCGCCGGGCACATCGCTCTTCGGCACGGGTCGTTCCTCGACCGGCACGAGCGGCTCGCCCGTCTCGCGATCGAGCACGAAGAGCATGCCGGTCTTCGTCGCCTGGAGCACGGCCGGGCGCGTGCGTCCGCCGATCGTCACGTCGACGAGTGCCGGCGGAGCGGCATTGTCGTAGTCCCAGAGGTCGTGATGCACCGTCTGGAAATGCCAGACGACCTCGCCGGTGCTCGCGCGCAGCGCGACGACGCTGTTCGCGTAGTCGTTGCGGCCGAGACGCTTGCCGCCGAAGTAGTCGGGACTCGCCGAGCTCGTGGGGACGATCACGAGGTCGCGCGCGGCGTCAGCGGCGATGACGCTCCACGTGTTCGCCGCGCCGGTGCGGTGCGCACCCTCGCCGCGCCAGGCGCCATGCATCGGATCGGCGGGATCCTGCGGTACCGGATCCCAGCGCCACCGCAGCGCGCCGGTGCGCACGTCGTACGCGCGCACCTCACCACTCGCCGCGTCGGTGCGATTGTTGTCGGCGACGGCCGAGCCGACGACGATCACATCGTTCACGATCGCCGGTGGCGACGTCACTTCGTACTCGGCGAACTCGAACGGCGCGTTGCGGAGCCCTTCGCGCAGGTTCACGATGCCCGCTTGGCCGAAGGAGGCGCACGGGCGCCCCGTCTTCCCGTCGAGCGCGAGGAGCCGGCCGTCAACCGTCGCCGCGATGATCCGCAGCGCGCAAGCGCTAGCAGCCCCCGCCGACGCATCGCGCCACGACGAGACGCCGCGCGTCGTGAAATCGCCGAAGCCAGCGTCCGGCCGCACGCGCGCGTCATACGTCCAGCGCTCCGTGCCGGTCACCGGATCGAGCGCGATGATGCGGCCGAGCGGCGTCGCGAGGTAGAGCGTGCCGTCGACGACGATCGGCGTCGCCTCGAACGAGCGGCCGTCCCGGCCAGGGTCGCCGGTGTGGTACGTCCATGCGACCTGCAGTCGGCCCACGTTCGACCGATCGATCTGGCTGGGCGTGGCATATCGACTCCCGCCGGCGTCGCCACCGTACGCGGGCCACTCGGTTGGCGTCGGACGCTGCGACGCGGCCTCGGACGCGACGAGAAGGATCAGCAATGCGGCCCGCACGGGAGCGACTCTCATGGGTATCTCGGTCAAGGGTCGCCTGAGGATCGAACGGTCGTGCACGGGACGCCAGCTTGAAGGGACGACCGGGACCCGGCCGCGGACGAGCGGCGAGGCCCCGCTCAGCCCGAAGTTGCGCCGGCGCGATATCGACGGCTCCAGGTGAGGGTGCTCCCGTCGCGCATCGTGATCCGGTAGTCGCCATGTGACCACGGGACGATCGTGTGGATCGCGTCCAGACGCACGATGTCGGTCTTGCTCACGCGCAGGAACGATCGCGTGTCGAGCCGCCGCTCGAGCGAGGCCAAGCTCCGTCGCAATCGGAACACGTGGCCCTCCGACCGGACGTCGCAGTGATTGCGGTCGGCGCTGATGCGATCGATACGGTCGACCGGCAGGAGGTACGCTCGCGTGGCGTCGTGCACGAGGAGCCGTGGCAGGTACTCCGCGTGCGACTCGACGATCTGCGCGATCGCGTTCATGCCCTTCCGCCGCTCGGCACCGGGCGCCTCGCGCAGCGCGCGGGCCCGTTCGAGTGCCGCCGCGAGCCGTTCCGGTCGCACCGGCTTGAGCAGGTAGTCGATCGCGCGCGCCTCGAACGCCCGCAGCGCGTGGTCGTCGTGGGCGGTGCAGAAGATGGTGAGCGGCATCTCGGGGCCGACCGCGTCGATCACGTCGAACCCGTCGAGCTTCGGCATTCGGATGTCGAGGAGCACCACGTCGGGCGCAAGCGTCGCGATCCGCTCGACCGCCTGCGCGCCGTCCTCCGCCTCTCCCACGACCGTCACGCGCGGGACGGCGGCGAGCATGCGGCGCGCCCGCGCGCGCGCGGGCGCCTCGTCGTCCACGACGAGCACGCGCAGCGCCGCGCTCACGCGGTCATCGCCGGGATGGTGACGTGCACGGTGAACCCGCCGTCGTTTCGATTGCCGGCCACGATGCTTGCCGCGCCGCCGTGCAACAGCTCGAGCCGCCGAGCCGTGGACGACAGCCCCTGCCCGGCCGTGAGGGCCTCCGACTCCCGCTCCTCAGGCATGCCGGGTCCGTCGTCCTCCACCACGAGCGCGAGGGAATCGCCCGTGCGCCGCACGCTGAGTCGCACCGCGGCGTGGCCTCGCTCCTCGAGTCCGCCATGCCGCACGGCGTTCTCGACCATCGGTTGCAGCAGGAACGGCGGGACCATCACCGACGCGGCGGTCGGGTCGATGTCGAGGTCCACGCGCAGGCGCTCACCGAACCGCGCCTGCATGAGCGCGATATATGCGCGCAGCAGGTCGAGCTCCTCGGCCAGCGTCACCTGCCGCGTCTCGTCGCCGGCGAGCGAGGCGCGCAGAAGTTCCGAGAGCTGGCCGATCAGCGCGTCCGCCTTGGCCGCGTCCTCGTGGACGGTGGCCGCGATGGTGTTCAGGGCGTTGAAGAGGAAGTGCGGCTGCAGGCGGAGCCGGAGGTTCTCGAGCCGCGTCGCGAGCAGCGTGCGCTCCAGCTCGGCGGCCGCCTGCGCGCGAGCGCGGCGGCGCAGCACCTCGTCGATCAACGCCAGCATGCCCACGGTGGCGGCCGAGCCCAGCAGCGCGCCCGGTGCCTCCATGAGGTAGCGAAGCGGCATGCGACCGTAGTCATAGTCCCCGAGACCGAGCAGGGGGAACAGCGCCTCGCGCGACGCCCACATGAAGCTCGTGTTGGCCGCGCTCAGGACCAGGCCGAGTGCCACGTAGCCGGGCAGTCTCCGCCATGCGGCCGCGCCGCGCAGCGGTGCGGCGCGCCACGCCGCGAACAACACCCAACTGAGGACGAAGGCGCCGAACGCCCCGGTGAACTCCTCGATGATCCGCGTGGGCATCGTGCCCTGCGCATCGCGCACGAGGTCGTCGAGCCAGAGATAGGCGAACCGCAACACGAACCCGACGGCATGCAGCGCGCCGGACGCGCGAAGGTACTGGCGCGCATCGACCAGCGATCGTTCGGGAACCGCCGGGTGGCCGGCCGACGTGGGCATGGGGTGCAAGGTCGCGCAACCGGCTCGGACGCCCCAAGCCGACCGGGGACGACCCGGACCACGCCATGGACGAACGAACGCGCGCGGCGGCGCGTTCTCCAACGCCGGCAACCCTAGGACCGCGCCTGGCGCTCCAATACCTTCAAGAGCCGATGGCAACAAACGCCCTTCCCCAAGATCGACTTCGCCCCGACCTGATGGACCCCTCCACCCTCGCGGCGCTCGGACGCCTCGAGGTCATC
>CAYSAR010000175.1:0-5149 GCA_964428985.1 uncultured Gemmatimonadaceae bacterium
CTCGCGTTCCTGCTCACCGGCACCGTGAACGCGGTGATGGCGGTCGCGTCGTTCTTCTTCGTCGCGGGGTACGCGGTGAGCTTCCTGAGCGTCTTCGTGCTCCGGCGTCGCGAGCCCGCGGCGCCGCGCCCCTGGCGCGCGTGGGGGCATCCGTGGACGACGGCGCTCATGCTGCTCGGCTCGCTCGCGTTCCTCGGCGGCGCCGTCGCGAGCGACCGCGAGAACGGCTGGAAGGCGCTCGCACTCGTCGTGCTGAGCTGGCCCATCTACCGGTTGGGGTTCCGTCGGCGGGCGTCAGGGGGCTAGCGTTCAGGTATGACGCCTTGGGTGCTGCGCCTGCTCGTCGCGAATCTCGCGATCTTCCTGCTCCAGAAGTCCACGCCCGAAGTGACGTACTTCGGCGTCTACGTGCCGGCGCTGGTGTTCTCGCGGCCGTGGAGCGTGATCACCTACATGTTCCTGCACGGCAGCTGGAGCCACATCATCTTCAACATGATCGGCCTCTACTTCTTCGGGTCGCGCGTCGAGGCGCGGCTCGGGAGCAAGCGCTTCATCTGGCTCTACCTGATCAGCGGCATCACCGGCGCGATCGCGCAGTCGATCTTCGCGTTCAACGCGCCGATGGTCGGCGCGTCGGCCGGCGTCTTCGGCGTGATGATGGCGTTCGCGCTCTTCTGGCCGCGGGACCAAATCTACATCTGGGGCGTGCTCCCGATCGAGGCGCGCGTGCTCGTGATCTTCACGACACTCATCGCGATCTTCGGCGGCTTCACCGGCTCACGCGACGGCGTCGCGCACTTCGCCCACCTCGGCGGCTACGCCGGCGCGTACCTGTACCTGCTCTACCTCGAGCGCACCTCGGGCCACCGGACGTTCCGCAAGAAGGTCAGCGCGCCGCCGCCCGGCGTCGAGAAGAAGATCGTCGCGAACATCGGCAAGGTGAACCTCGACGGCGTCCACGACATCACGAAGGAAGAGGTGAACCGGATCCTCGACAAGATCTCGGCCGAGGGGATCGGGTCGCTGACGATGCAGGAGAAGGTGTTCTTGTCGAACTTCGTGCCGTTGGACGATCGGAAGCCGGTCTCTTAACTGCAGGTGGCAGAGGGCAGGTGGCAGGTAACTACGCTTCCACCGGCGCCATCGCTCGCGCCCTCTGCCACTCGGCTCCGGCCTTCACCTCTCTCCGACTCTTACCTCCCTCCGGCCGGATCGCGGTCGGGGAACTGTCGCCGCGCCTCTTGGAGTTGGGCGCGCTCGGCGTTCTCGGCTGACTGCAGATCGCTGCGCGCGTCGAGCCATTTCATCCAGCCGAGCAGCGCGCCGCCGACGCTGAGGGACGCGATCATGCCGGGCGTCTCCCACCCCGTCCCGTCGCCTTCGTCCATCTTCTCCATCGCGGTCTGGAACTGCGTCGCCGCGAGGACGATCGTGCCGGTCGTCGCGAGCGCGTACATCCACTGGCGCATGCGATGCTTCGGGATCGCCGCGCGCGCCTCGTTCGCGAGGCGCACGGCGTTGTTGTAGCGATCGAGGCGGTCGAAGTCCGATCCGAGCTCGACACGCGGCACCGCGTCGATGCGAGCCGGCGTGACGCGCTGGGCGTGCGCCGAGGCTGCCGGCAGGGCGAGCGCGAGAGCCAACGCCAGCGTGGAGAGCCCACCGCGAGTGAATGGCATCGTCATTGGGCCGTTCCTCACTGGCAAGGGGCGCAGTTCGCGAGCGCGGCCTTGTCGCCGCCGACGACGCAGTAGCAACAGTTGTTGTTCGCGCAGCGCGCGCGCCGCTCCTGCTCGCGCTTCTGCGCCTCGGCGGTGCGCTCCGCTTCGACGCGTTGCGCGAGTTGGCGCAGTCGCGCGCTCCGCTCGCGCTCCTTGAGCTCAGCCGCGAGCCGCTCTCGGTCGGCGACGGCTCGTCGCTCCGCCTCGACCGCCGCGTTCAGCGCGCGCGTGCGTTGGCGGTACTCCTCGTCGATCGCCGCGACGCGCTCCCCGAGTCGCGGGTCGTTGATGTCCTCCGCCCACGCGTTGCAGGAGCGACGACGCGCCGCCTCGCGCTGCTCCTCGAGCCGCTTCTGCTCGGGCGTCGGGCGCGGGGCGTTCGCATCGGAGATCGTGAGGCAGCCGTCCGGACCGACCGTCACCGTGCCGTCGGCGTTGAGGCGCGCCTTCCGGATGCAGAAGCACGACTGGTTGAACCGCTCCACGCCAGCCGGCGTGTGCATGCTCTTCAATCGATCGCGGTCCTCGGAGACCTGCGCGACGATCGCGCGCTCCTCGGCCGCCTTCGTGCGCGCCGCCGCGACCTCGGCGTCGGCTGGGCCGAGCGCGAGTTGCGAGAGGCGCTGGTCGAAGACGCTCGACGACACGTCTCGGCCCTGTTGATAGTCCGCGACGCTCGGCACCCCGGCGCGCGAGACGAGTGCGCGCCCATTCGGCACGCCGTTCGCGAAGGTCCCCTCCGTCAGCGTGTTCGTCTTCGGGTCGAACGCGACCCCCTGGCCGTGCGGCGCGCCGTCGCGGAACTCTCCCACGTATCGCGACTCGTTCGCGCGCACGAGCACGCCTTGGCCGCTCGGCTTCCACTCAACGAAGCCGCCACGATAGTAGTCGCCATTCGCCGCCGTGAGCTCTCCCGAGACGAGGCGCCCGTCGACCATCTGCCCCTCGTAGGTTCCGACGCCGACGACGTTCACCGTCGCCGGACCCGTCGCGACGCCGTTCCGGAACGCCGACTGCACGCGCGTCCCGTTCGCGTAGAGCGCGACGCCGTTGCCGTTCGGCTGGCCGTCGCGGATGTCGCCGCGATAGCGGAAGTTCGGGAGGTGGTACCAGCCGTCGGCGTCGCGGAGGTCAGCGAGCGAGAGGCCACGGTAGGGGGCGCCGCCGGAGCAGGCGTGGAGGGTGGCGGCGAGGAGCGCCGCGACCACGAAGCGTCGCATCGGATCCGGGTAGGGGTGGGACGAACGCGCGAAAGTCCGCAGCATAGCGTTCACTCGCGGCGCTCGGTACCCTTGTCGTGACGTTCATCACGCACTTTCTCACTCGCGGAGACCCATTTCGGTGCATGCGGTGCGCTCGCTTCGCTCGAAGCTCCCCGACGTCGGCACGACGATCTTCACGACGATGTCGCAGCTCGCCGCCGAGGTCGGCGCGGTGAACCTCGGGCAGGGCTTCCCAGATTTCGACGTGCCGGCGCCGCTCGTCGAGGCGCTCGCGAAGGCCGCGCGCGACGGGAAGAACCAGTACGCGCCCGCGACGGGCATCCTGCCGCTGCGCGAAGCGATCGCCGAGAAGGTCGCGCGCATGTACGGCCGCGAGGTCTCGCCGGCGAGCGAGATCACCGTCACGAGCGGCGCGACCGAGGCGATCTTCGACGCGGTGCAGGCCATCGTGCATCGCGGTGACGAAGTGATCGTGCTCGACCCCGCGTACGACAGCTACGAGCCCGCCGTCGCGCTCGCCGGTGGCGTGACGGTACACGTGCCGCTCGATGCGCACGACTTCTCCGTCGATTGGGATCGCGTGCGCGCCGCCGTCACGCCGCGCACGCGGTGCATCATCGTGAACTCACCGCACAATCCGAGCGGCGCGACCTTCTCAGCCGATGATCTCGAGCGGCTCGCCGCGCTCGTGCGCGAGACGGGCATCCTCGTGATCTCCGACGAGGTCTACGAGCACATCGTCTTCGATGGACGACGGCATGAGAGCGTGTTGCGGCATGAGGAACTTGCCACGCGCTCGTTCGTCGTGAGCAGCTTCGGCAAGACCTACCACTGCACCGGGTGGAAGGCCGGCTACTGCATCGCGCCGGCGGCGTTGAGCGCCGAGTTCCGGAAGGTGCACCAGTACAACACGTTCGCGACGTGGACGCCGGCTCAGTGGGCGTTCGCCGAGATGCTGCGCGCGCATCCCGAGCATGCGTCTGGGCTTGGCGAGTTCTATGAAGTGAAGCGCGACGCGTTCGCCGCGCGGCTCAAGAGAACGAAGTTCAAGCCGCTGCCCGTCGGCGGGACGTACTTCCAGCTCGTCGACTATACGGCGGTAAGCGACCTCGGCGACGCCGAGTTCGCGCGATGGCTGTGTACCGAGCACGGGGTGGCGTCGATACCGTTGAGCCCGTTCTATGGAAGCGCGCCGCCGTCCTCGCGATTGGTCCGCCTCTGTTTCGCGAAGGAGCAGGCGACGCTCGACGCCGCGATCGCGCGGCTGGAGGCCGTGTGAGCACGCACCCTGGCGAGCTGCGCGTGACGCTCGTGCAGCTTGATACGAAGTGGCACGACGCTGCCGCGAATCGCGCGCGTGTCGCGGCGATGGTCGACGGTCTCGCGACCGATCTCATCGTACTGCCTGAGACGTTCACGACCGGCTTCTCCAACGACGCCGTGCGCGATGCGGAGTCGATGGAGGGGGAGACTGTGCGGTGGATCCGCGCGCTCGCGGCGTCGACCGGGGCTGCCGTGACTGGCAGCGTGCAGATCCGGGACGAGGGTGGCGTGTTCAACCGACTGTTGTTCGCGACGCCGAGTGGTGAGCTCGTGCAGTACGACAAGCGGCACCTGTTCCGGATGGGGCGCGAGCATGAGGTGTACGCCGCGGGGTCGAAGCGAGTGGTCGTCGAGTGGCGCGGGTGGAGGATCTGTCCGCTCGTGTGCTATGACCTGCGGTTTCCCGTGTTCTCGCGGAACCGAGTGCTTGATGCGGAGTCGGGGCGGCTCGCGTACGACCTTCTCCTCTACGTCGCGAACTGGCCGAGCGCGCGGCAGGAGCACTGGCGCACGCTGCTGCGTGCGCGGGCGATCGAGAACCTGGCGTGCGTGGTTGGCGTGAACCGCGTCGGGGTGGATGGGAACGGCATCGCGCACGCGGGTGGGAGTGCCGCGATCGGGGTGCGGGGGGAGACGGTGCTGGAGCTTGGGGATGCCGCTTCGGTTTCTACGGTCGTGCTCGAGCTCGGGCAGGTGCGCGAGTGGCGGGGGCGGTTCCCGGCTTGGATGGATGGGGACGAGTACCTGCTGACCGAGGGGGGCGGGTAGACTGAGGGGATGCGGGGGGCTAGGTTTCTCGTTCTGGCAGCGGTGGGTGGCGCGGGCCGGATCGTGGCTCGTGGGGAACCGCCGAGAGGGGACGTAGCGCAGGACCTTGGCGCG
>CAYSAR010000176.1:0-5136 GCA_964428985.1 uncultured Gemmatimonadaceae bacterium
GTCGACGAAGTCAGCGACGAGCAGCGAACCGTCACTCAGCTCGCGGACGCTCCCGATGCCACCGAACTGCGCCTTGCTGGTCGCCTCAGGAGGATCAAGCCGGAGCGGCGCGTCCTGCGCCGCTGAAGGCACGGCTGCGGACATGATGACGACTGCGCGCGCGAACAACCACGACCGGTCCGCGCGTAGCGCCCGCATCGCCCCTCAGCGCCCACCCGGCATCGCCGGCTCGACCCGCATCCGCACTGCGTACTCCACGTCCAGCGAGTCGCGCTGCACGCCCCACGCCGTGTCGCCGCGCATCGCGTAGAGACGTGTCCGCGCGGGCACCTGCACGCGGCCGAGCAGCATCCCGGCCGGCGAGAAGACGTCGTAGACCAGCGGTTCGCGCGTCGTGATGCGCACGGGCGGTGGCGCGCCGCCGCTCGCCTCGCGCAGGGGCGGGAGCTCCGCCTCGGGAATCGGCTCGGCGGGCATCGAGAGCTGTACCCAGATTCGCCCGTCGGCACCGACCTCTATGCCGCGATACGCGGGCTTCGTCGACGGGATGCCTGGCCCCGTCCAGCTCCACGCCGGGTTCAGGCGCTTCATGTTGCGCTCGATCTGCTCGCGGCGTTGACTCGCCTCCGTCTCCGAGACCGCCACCGGCGTGTGCTCACGCTCGACGCGGATCGGCTTCGAGAGCGACCCGCCGACAAGGTAGAACGCATACTGCTCGGCGTAGCCGGAGACCTGGCTGCCGTCGGGGCGCAAGCGCGAGAAACTGCCCGGGAGGAACGGCACGCTCGTCGCCGTCATGCTGCGCCCGTCGGGCGATCGCGCCGTCAATGCCGGCGGCGTCTCGCCGAACGTGACGAGCGGGATCGAGTCGCGCACCTGACCATCCGTCGCGAACCGGATGAAGCCGGTCTTCGACCGCGTGAAATCCTGTTGATCGCGCTCGAGGATCGCGCGTGCGTAGAGCGAGCCGTCGTCGCCGGCATGGAGCACGTTCTGCGAGAACCAGCCCGAGACCGGCATGCGCGACGTCGTCTGGAAGTCGCCGTTCGCTGCATAGAGGTTGAGCCGCGCTCCCGTCGCATCCCACACGGCGATGCGCCCGTCGGGGAGGATCGTGATGCCGTTCACCTGCCCGTACTCGCCCGGTCCCCCGCCCTTGCCGCCGAGCGTGCGCACGAACGCGCCGCTCGCGTCGAAGATCCGGATCGCCGTCGCCTGCTCGTCGTGCACGAGCAGACCGCCGCCCGGCATCCCCATCACCGTCCCGACTTGACCGAACGTCTCTTCCTCCCCGCCGTCCTCGGCGCCCACGGAGAGCTCGGTGACGAGCGTCCGGATGTGAGTCTCGGGGACCGCGCCGGTGATGCGCACGGTGACCGTGTCCCCCGTGCTGTCGAACGCGGTGCGCCACGGCGTCGGATCGAACGGGTCCGCCTCGCCGTCGCCGCCACACCCGAGCGTCGCCGCGAGCGCGAGCGCGACGGCGAGTGAGAGGATGCGGCTGGGATCGACGATCTCGGCTCTGGACGTGCTCGGCATCGTTCGCCTCAGGTATCCGCGTGGACCATCGTGAGGAAGTTGCGAAGCATCTGCTTGCCACCGGTCGTGCCGATCGACTCCGGATGGAACTGCACGCCAACCACCGGATGCTCGCGATGTTGGATCGCGTGGATCTCCGTCTCGTCGTCGCTCGCGCGCGCGGTCACCTCCAGCGCGTCCGGCAACGTCGCGTGCTCGACGACGAGCGAGTGATACCGCATGACCTCGAGCGGATCGGGGAGTCCTTCGAAGAGTCCCGTGCCGTCGTGTCGCACGCGCGAGGTCTTGCCGTGCATGACGCCGCGAGGCGATCGGATCACGCGCCCGCCGTACGCTTCGCCGATCGCCTGGTGGCCAAGGCAGACGCCGAGGATCGGTGTGCTCGCGCCGAAGCGGCGGATCACGGGGATCGTAATGCCCGCGTCCGCCGGCGTCCCTGGCCCCGGACCGAGCACGATCGCGTCCGGTGCCATGCGCGCGACGTCATCGACGGTGACCGCGTCGTTGCGCACGACCAGCATCTCCTCTCCCATCTCGCCCAGGTATTGGACGAGGTTGTACGTGAAAGAGTCGTAGTTGTCGATGACGATGAGCATGCCGAAAGCTGGCTGGTCAGCGTCGTCCGGAGAATCGCGGCCCGAAGAGCGGCGGCAACGGCAGGTCCCGCAGCGAGATCGTCGGGATGAACATCCACGGCGAATCGCGCAGGCCGAGCACTGACCGATCGTAGTAGATCGCGAGCTCGGGGGCGATGGCGAAGTCGAGGTTCCCGAGCGACAGACCGAGGAAGACGCCAACGGTCGGGTCGTCCGAGGCCGCGCTGGAGTTGAGCGGGATCGCCTGCATGAACCGTGCGCCCCAGTACGGGATCGCGGCGCCACGCCGCGCGCCCGACCAGATCAGCGTCGACTCCAGGTGCGCATGCCAGCCGCCGTTGATGAATCCCCCGCCCCACATCGTCGCGAACCCACTGGAGTCCGGGTGCGCGAAGCCGTTGTGCAGCCGCTTGTAGTTCACGATGAGGCCGGACCCCGACGGGATGCGCAGGCCGATGTCCGACACGGGGGAGATCCCGAACCGCGTCTCCCCATCGAGCGCGAGATAGGAGGACTGTGGTCCGCGGCCCGTATCGCCGAACTGCTCGCCCCCGTTCGTGATCACGCTCGCCATGACGTATGTCTGACGCTCGGCGAGCGGCGTCGGTTGCGCGGTGGAGCCCACGGCATACGGCACACAGGCCGAGAGCGAGACGACTGCCAGCAATGTCACTCGGCACGCCCGGCGTGTCGCCATGCTCATCCCCTCGGGTGGAATTGTCGGTGCACCTGCCGCAAGTGCTCGCGATCGATGTGCGTGTAGACCTGCGTCGTCGAGATGTCCGCGTGCCCGAGCATCTCCTGCACCGCGCGCAGGTCGGCGCCGCCCTCCAAGAGGTGCGTCGCGAACGAGTGCCGCAAGGTGTGCGGCGTGACCGGTTTCTCGATCCCGGCTAGGTCGACGTACTTGCGCAGGATCCCCCAGGCACCCATGCGCGAGAGCGGTCGTCCATGCGCATTGAGGAAGAGCTTGCCCTGACCCTGTCCCTTCTCGAGCCGCGGGCGCAGCTCGCGCAGGTACATCTGCACGGCGCCCGCCGCCGGTCGCCCGATCGGGACGAGTCGCTCCTTCCCGCCCTTGCCGAAGACCCGCACGACGAGCTCGTCGAGCATCACGTCCTTCACCTGGATGCCGATCCATTCGCTGACACGCAAGCCGGCGCCGTAGGCGAGCTCGAGCATCGCGCGATCCCGGAACGCGAGCGGTTCGTCCAGTGAGATCGCGCCGATGAGCCGCTCCACCTCGCTCGCGGTGAGCACCTCGGGGAGCACGCGCCACTTGCGCGGCACCTCGAGTTGCTCGCTCGGGTCCTTCGCGACGACGCCTTCGGTCATCAGGAAGCGGTACCAGGTTCGGATCGCCGAGACGGCGCGGCGGATGCTCGACGGCGCGAGGCCGAGGTCCTTCAGGTGGTAGACGAACTCGCGCAGATGCGCCGCCGAGAGATCACCCGGCGTCCTGACGCGCTTCGCCGTCGCCCACGTCGCGAGTCGTGCGAGGTCGCGTCCGTACGCCTCGTTGGTGCGCACGCTCGTGCCCTGCTCCAGCGTGAGGAACTCGTCGAACCGCTCGAGGAGGAACGCGCGCGCGATGGCGTCGTTGGCCGGGGCGTCGGTCATCGCCCGGAATCTAGGGGCCCGCCGGGGGACGGCGGCTCACGCCCCGGGTGTCGGGGGCACCTCATCGCGCGCTAGGGTCGCCCTCACCGCCGCGCGGCGACGCTTGATGAGCCGGAAGCCCACGTACGCGAGCACGACTCCGACCGCCGTCGCACCGAGCCCGATGTCACGCGCGACCCGTACGACCGTCTCGCGCACGGCATCCCAGTTGCCGCCGACGTGGAACGCGATCCACGCGATCGTCCCGTACCAAAGCGTCGAGGCGAGCGTGAAGATGATCGTCACTTCCCAGAACGGGATGCGCAGCGCACCGGCGGCGACCGGCACGACCGCACGCAGGCCAGGCAGGAACCGACTCACGAAGAGCGCGACCCACCCGTACTGCCGGTACGCGGCCTCGAGCTTCTCCTCGGCTTGTTCCACCTGGTGTTCGACCTTCGTGAGGCCGAAGCGATGCAACCGCTTCGCGAGCCACTCGGCGCCGTAGCGCTTGCCGACCCACCACATCATGAGCGCCCCGATGATGCTGCCGCCGGTGACGGCGATGATCGTCGGCGTGAGGTGGCCGCCGGCTCGTGCGGCGAAGAACGCGAGCAACGCCGCGGCGACGTCGCCGGGCATGAGGGGCAACACACCCTCGATGAACGACGCGCCGAAGATCAGTGCATACAGCGCGCCCAGGGGAACGCCGCCCAACCACCCGAGCAACCCCTCGAGCATGTGTGTTATGGGCGTCGGACGAGCGTCGCGACGGCGATGCAGGCGAGGCCTTCCCCGCGGCCGATCCACCCCATGCGCTCGTTCGTCTTCCCCTTCACCATGATGTCGGTGGCGTCTACGCCGATCGCCATCGCGAGCTTCTCGCGGATCGCAGGGCGATGCGGCCCCACCTTTGGCGTCTCAGCGATGACCGTGATGTCGGCTTGCGCAGGGACCCATCCCGCGTCTCGCACGCGCGCGACCGCGAGCCGGAGCATCTCGACGCTGTCGCGGCCGGCGTTCTCTGCCTTCGAATCTGGGAACATCTCGCCGATGTCACCGAGGCCCGCGGCCCCGAGCAGCGCATCGGTGAGCGCGTGGCAGACGGCGTCCGCATCACTGTGGCCGGTGAGGCGCACGTCGGCGGGGATCAGCACGCCGCCGAGGAGCACGCCATGGCCCGCGACGAAGCGGTGCGAGTCGTACCCGATGCCGACGCGGATGCCGGCGGCGCTCATGCGATTCCCCCGCGGCGCGTCAGGCGGCGGCCGTCGCCGGCGTCGGCTCGATGAGCCGGTAGTCCTGCCGGCGCCGGCGCGGTTCGAACCCCGCCTCGCGGATCAGCATCTCCATCTCCTCGATGCTCGTGCGGTGCGTGGTGTTCGCCGCCGAGACGACGTTC